>NZ_QULS01000014.1:0-85942 GCF_003482185.1 Faecalibacterium sp. OM04-11BH | reverse complement strand
TCCTTTACTCGTTCAATTTCATGCTTCTCTTTTTCTGTGTAAAGCATTTTCGTGTCCTCCTTGACAAAAATTTTGGTGCGTACCATCATCAGTTTAGCACAAGGCGGCTTCGTTTATCAGTCTGTCACATCTGCTGAATTTCATTTTTGAGCATACGCTTGATTTTATCGCTCATGGTTTCTGTGCTGGTATTGCTGAAATGGACATGAACCTTGTAGGTTGTCTTGCCGATTTTCTTTACCATCGCCGGCGTGTTTTCCGGCGCTCTGGACGCAGTAACGGCGTCTGCCACCTGCATAGTACGGGGTTCTTTGTTCATGGCGCTCCTTTCTCCGAACGGGTCTGTGCCGCCCGGTAAAAAATCAGTCGTGCTTACTGTTTACAATGTCTTTTGCTGTCTGTCGGGTAGCACCGGCATTTTCTTCCCGGAAATTCTTCCCGTCAAAGAGGATCGGCGCACACCGTTCCAAAATACGGTCATAGATACGGGCGTGGGCCAGATCAGGCGGATTCTTCAGCTCGGACAGTTTCAAGTTTGTTGTGATAATCATAGGTCTGCGGCTGCGGTAGCGGCTGTCAATGACGAAAAACATCTGCTCCATGGCATATTCGGTACTGCGCTCTACACCCAGATCGTCAATGATAAGCAGGTCATACTCGTCAAAGCTGGCAATAAACTCTGACCTGTCCTCAGAGAACATCCCGGTCAGGCGGTTCAGAATGGTGGGGAAGTTCGTCATCAGCACCGGCACATCCCGGTCAAGCAGGGCGTTGGCAATACAACCGGCGAAAAAGGACTTGCCGGTTCCCACATCCCCGAACAACAGCAGGCCGGTGTTGTTTTTATATGCCTCCTTCCAGTTCTCCACATAGGCGCGGGCCTTGTCCATCAATGGGTTTTGGCCGTTGTCGTTGGCAAAGGTGTAGTCGTACAGATAGCGGTCTTGCAGGCCCTGGGCCTTCCGGCGTTTGATACGCTCCATGCGGCGCTGCCGTTCTTCAGCAGTCTTGCGCTGCTCCTCAGCCTCCCGCTGGCACTGGCAGATGCAGCGCGGCATAAAGTAGCCGGATTTCCCAAAGCATGGCACAACGGTCTGCCTCTGGCCGCCGCATTTCTTACAGTGAATGAGGCCGTCTGCCGGGTCTATGTACTCGTCCCCGGCCAGTTCCACACCGGCGGCTGCCTTGTCGATCAGCGCCCGGATTTCTGCGGTAATCTCAATCATACGGTTTCATCCTCCTTTACGCTGTAATCCCGGTTGCGGGTGGGCGGGGCTGCTTTCTTCGCATCCTCACCGGCCCAGCGCCGGATGGTGGCAGCATGGCTCTGATACCGCTTGCCGGTAGAAGCCATGTACTCGGACAGCTTTTCGATGTACTGGCCCCATACAGTGGGAAAGCTGGCCTGTAAGTCTGCCAGTTCCCCGTCCGTCAGGAAAACATTCTGGTAACGGCCATAGGCGGGGGCGGGGTGTCCCTTCTCTATCTCTCTCTTTATCTCTATCTCTTTCTCTAACTCTATCTCTATCTCTGGTGGACGAATGTCGGACAAATGTCCGCCGTTTGTCCGGGGCGCAGAAAGAGCCTTATTTTGGAGCCTCGCAGCCCGCTTTCGCTCAGCCTCGGTAGAGGACTGGCCGATTAAAAGTTCGATGTTGCTCATGTAGAATGTGCCGCTGTCCAGCACTTCCACAAGGCCCAGCTTCAAAAAGATCTGCAAGGCTCTCTCCACAGTGCCGATCTGCTGGCGGGTGATGGTGGCGATCATCTGCGCCGTGTAAGGGATGTCCTCGTCAAGCTGGAGCCGCCCGCCATGTTTCAGCGATTTCAGATACAGCTTGAGCAGAATGTTGGAATACAGCACACCATCCTGCATACTTTCCAGCAGCACGATGGAATCATCGTCAAAATAGTTTTCTTTGAGTTTCAGGTAATAATATTTTCGGTTGTCTGACATAGGGTTCCTCCTTGGGGTTTCTCTTGGGATTCTGTACGCATTTTAAGGCCGTTTTAGGGGTCGGAGGATAAATCTATCAGCCTGCCTTTGACACCCTCGAAAAAATCCTTGATTTACAAGGGTTTTTCAGCCCCTAAAGCGTGACATTTCTCCCGTTGTTTCCGCTTGCGCTTTGCGGCGTTGATCCGCTTCATGCGTGCGGCACATTCCGGGCAGTATTTGGCCCGGTTGGAACCGGGGGTAAACAGCGCCCCGCATACGGCGCATTTCTTCGCATTCATCCGGTGGAACAGCGCCGTTTCCAGTTCCTTATCCTGCAGCAATACCGCCGTCCGAAACCACCTGCACAACAGGGAATAGGAAATGGACTGGACACAGACACATTTCTCCCCATCGTCCAGGGCGATACAGTTTCCGTCGATGTAGTTACAGCACTCATGCACCAGCCTCCGCACTCTGCGGTACTGGCGGTAATCCATGACGGGGATAGGTTCAGACTTGTTGTTCTTCATAAATGATTTCTTTCATAAAGCAGGTATCCTCCTTGAATGAATTTATTGTTAAATATTCGTGCAAAGCATTGTTTTCTTCGTGCAAATGGCATATACTATAATTGCCAGCAGAAAGGGGTTGATCGTATGGCTGGAAATACCACAAACATCAGTATCCGCATGGACGCAGATTTGAAAGCGCAAGCGGACGCACTGTTTACTGAACTTGGCATGAACCTGACTACGGCGTTTAACATCTTTGTGCGCCAGTCGCTTCGTGAAGGCGGCATTCCCTTTGAGGTAAGGCTGGAACAGCCGAACAAAGAAACGGTTGCTGCCATGCTGGAAGCGGAAAGGATTGCAAAAGACCCGTCTGTAAAGGGTTACAATGACCTTGACGAGTTGTTTGCTGACCTGAAAAGATGAAAGAAACCAAATATACCGTCAAGTACACGACCAGTTTCAAAAAAGACTACAAACGAGCCATCAAGCGTGGCTTGAAGATCGAGGTGCTGGAGCAGGTCGTAGCGTTGCTGGCGATGGGCGAACCGCTGCCGGATAAGAACCGTGACCATGACCTATCCGGCGATTGGGCAGGCCATCGGGAATGTCACATTCTCCCGGACTGGCTGCTTGTCTACCGCATAGAAGATGATGTTCTGGTGCTGACGCTGGCCCGCACCGGCACACACAGCGACTTGTTCGGCAAATAAACAGTCTGCCGCCGTATGGGGAAACCTGTACGGCGGTTTTTCTGTGTGCAAAAGTATGTCGTGAAATGCGACGCACTTGACAGGGGTACGCCAAAACGCAGTATCCTTTACCGATCCGACCCACGGTCGTGAGACTTGTCCCGTTCCTGTCTGGACAGCTGCTCGGCGGTTTTGCGGAGCCGTTCCACTGCTTTCAAATCCTCCCGCAGGGCTTTCATGGCAAGCGTGTCCGTCTGCTTTCCAGCGGCCAGCTGGTCAATTTCCAGCTGCCATGCCTTTGGGGTGATTGCCTCGCCGCTGTCTTTCAGTTCTTTCAGATACCGGGCCGCTGCGTCATACAGAATCAGTTCCCGGCTGTGGCGCTGTTCAAACTGTTCCCGTTTTTCCGGCTTTACTTTGGCAAGCTGCTTGTGGATGGACTTGTACTGGTTGTACTGTTCCCACATCTCCCCGCGCTCGGTAAGGGTAGTGATCCGGCGCTCGGCCTTGACAATCTTTCCGCGCAGGTCATAGTAACGGCTGTTCATATCAGCGATTTTTTCATGAAGCTGCTGCATAGACTGGATGCCGTTTGCCTGCAAAAAGCTGAATAGTGCAGCGCTTTCCTGCAAAGCCCGGATTTTGCCGGTGCGGGTGCGGGGAGCGTTCAACTGCTGCTGGGCCTCCCACAAGGCGGTCAAGCTGCTTTGCTGTGTTTGTGGTTTTTCCGCTTCGGCTTTCGACCAGCGATAAAGCCGAGTAATGCGGGCTTTGATTTCTTTCAGCAGCTTGTTGTCGGCGGCGATCTGCCGGTTTACTTCGCCCTTGTCGGTGCGGATACCGCGCTTTTCCATTTGGCTGGCGGCTGGCCCCATATGGACAGAGGGAATCTTATCAATGCCCTGCCGCTTGTAGCTGCGGTGATCTACCAGGGCGGGCTGACCGGCAGCCTCCAATGCCCGGTTGGTGCAGGCCGCCCATGCCGCCCGCCAAATCTCCACATTCCCTTTGTCGTTCCAGTCGGTGGTGTCCTCCCGGTGGTTCTTCCAGCCGCCTTTCCCGTCCGGGATACGCTGGCCGTTTTCGTCCAGGTCGTATGCCTTGCGGCACTTTGCGCCCCACTGTCCATTTTCTTTCAAAGGCCGGAGCGTCAGCATGATATGGACATGAGGGTTGCCGGTTCCCTTGTCATGGATAGCAAAGTCGGCGCACATTCCTTTGTCTACAAAGTTGTCCTTCACATAGGACCGGACAAGGGCAAGCTGCTGTTCTATGGACAGTTCGCGGGGCAGAGCTGCCTCGATCTCACGGGCAAGCTGGCTGTCCCTTGCTTTCTCGATTTGCTCCACGCTGTTCCAGAGGGTGGAGCGGTCTGCAAACTCTGGCGGGGCGTGGGCAGGCAGCATGATCTCCGCATGGACAATGCCGCCTTTCCGGGTGTAGTCGTGGGTCATTCCATCCCATTCATTTGTCAGCTTGGTTCCGCTGCGGTAAGCAGCTGCGGCAACAGCAGAACGGCCCGCACTGCGCTTGATGATACTGACGGGGATATGACAGAAATCTATGGGGAACACCTCCTTTCAGTGAGGGGATAACAGTCTCTGTGGAGCCGGACAAACGCAAAGCGGGTGTCTGGCTGCGCAGAGCGCACAAGGGGTTTGGGGAGCGTAGCGCCCCATCGCGGACGAAGTACGCAACAGCCCCGGCAGGGCGCACGACACCGGCAACGGTGTATAAGTGCGCCCTTGTAAACAAGGGACTTATGGCGTGTCCCCGGATTTTGGCAGGTTTGCAGTCAATTCCGCAGCCCCCGGAAGATGGGACAGGGCAATCAGAAATGCTTTGACCTCTGCGCCGGAAAGGTTGGAAGCCAGCGGAAAAATACCCTCCAAAATGGCTCCGCGCTCAATCAAGCGGCGGGTGCGGGCCTTGCGTTCCTCGTTCCGATGCTTGTTCTCCAAAATCTTCTTTCGGTTTTCAAGCCGCCGAATCTCCTTCAGGACTTTCTCCCGTTCTTCTTTTTGGGGGTGGGCTGTAATTTTTTCGTTCATGTCAGGCACCTCTTTTCTTTGGAAATACTCATAGATTGACCGTCCATTTCTGACGCGCAAAGTACCGGCGCAGCCTCCGCAGTGCGGCATGGATGGATTTTCCCGCCTGTGATGGCGTGATACCCTCCATTGCGGCAATATCTTTCACTTTCATACCCAGCATATAGCGGGCGTGGACACGGCGAGCCTGCATAGGCGGCAGGGAAGAAATGGCTTCGTACAATCGCCGTATCAGTTCTTCGTATTCGGCTAATTCTTCTTTTTCTATCAGGTAGTCCTCCGGCGATGGCTGCGCCCAGCCGATGGCGGCATTTTCGATTCCATCGTTACAATCGAGGGAATAAAACGCCTTATACCGGAACATCTTGCGATCTCTGGCGGCCTCGGCTCTCTTGTCCAGAAGAAACGCTTCGACGATCTCATCGGACACCTCCACAAAAATGTCCTCTTTGCAAAATGGATAATATTGTTTGAGATTGATGGTCTGCATAGGCACGCCCTCACTCTGTTTGGAAAAGGCCATCATAGCAACGGCGCATATTCCGCAGCCCCCGACGGATGGAAACGCTGACCTTGCTGCTGTGGACGCCCTCTCTCCGGGAGATTTCCGGCTGCTTGATACCGGCAATGTAGTAGGCGTGAACTCGGCGGGCCTGTGTCGGAGTGGCATGAGCCAGAGCCACCGGCAGAGCTGCAATCAGGTGCAGGCGGGTGGTCATTTCTTCTCGTTCCAGCAAAATATCTTCCGGCGATCTGCTGTGTTCCAGTGCGTAATTTTCCAGCCAGCTGTATGCGTCCAGAGAGTAGTAGGCGCGGTGGTAGACTTTCCGACGCTCATAGTTCTCCATCTCCCGCTTGGCCTGATACATCGCTGCCCATACCTCGTCCGTAACATCCACAAACTCGTCATGCCGGTAGTGGGGATACATCCACCGCAGATTGATTGTTTTCATAGGCTTACCTCCTGAAAATCGGAGAGGCGGGCAGCTTGTCCGCTGTCCGCCCCTCGCTGAGATAAGGGAAATAATCCCTTTCACTTGGTAGCCCGAAAACAGGTCATTCGTTAAGCCTGTTCTCAAAGAAATTTATAAATTTTTTTCTGACCGCCTCCACACTTTGATAAACAGCCACTTTGGAGCAGCCGCACAGCACACCGATCTCTGCAAGGCTCAGCCCGTCAAGCGCATAGAGCAGGAACCGACGGCGCTGGGCCTCGGTACAGGTGTCCAGAACAGCCATCAGCTCATGCAGCGTTTCCATGCGGCAAAGGTATTCCTCCGGCGTTTCGCCGTAGACCCCTACACCCTCGGTGGTAATGATGTACTCGTCAAACTCCCGGCCATCCCAATGCCGCCGCTGTTCATGGAACAGGTTCTCCGTTTTGTGATCTGCCCGGTCAAGAAATTCATAGACTTCCAGCGTGACCTCCACGGCCACAGCTTGTCCGTTATAATTGATGGTAACTTCCATCTGCCTTTCCTCCATTCAGATTTTTTCGGGAAAATCTGAATGGGGCGGCGGAGAACGGCACCGGGGATAAAGTTCGGGCCATGCTGACCCGATGTTCCGGCTCCATAGAGACAAAAAAGCGCCCGGACGGCATAAAGCCATACGAGCGTAATAGAGTATATTTTGCTGTTTAGTTACATGGTATAGTGCATACTTCTGACCGCATTGCTCCGCTGCTGGGAACAGGCTTTTTTTAGCTGGTGCAGGTCATGGGGACTGTGAAAAAAGGCAAAAATAGACACGGCGGCAATCCTCCTATGTGCCGCCGTGGATTTACACGGTGTTAGGTCGTCGTTGGTTTAGCGTAGACGAAAAGAAACGGCGGCTCTGAAAATCAAAGCCGCCGCTTCAAATGGGCGTGTCGATATGGCTGCTGTACGACGGCTTTTTTTCTTTTGCCGTCGTGTGGCAGTTTCTAAATCAACATGATAGGCTGTTAGTCGGTAGTGCTGCCTACCCAATTAGGATTGAAAGTTGTCATGCACTCATCGTCCCCATTCACAGACTTAGATACGAGAAGCCCATTTTTGATGTCCTCCAGGGTCTGCTCATATTCGGCAATGTACTGGTCTGTCATTTCCTGCGTCCACTCGAAAGAGCCCTCGCTGGTTTCGGCCATTGCGTGCTCGTCGGCCATTTCCTGAAGAGTTTTCTTTTCCTGTTCCAGCCATTCCTTGTACTCGTCATAAGTCCACCACTCGTAGTTGATTGCGGGATGGCTGTTATTATAATCTTCTTCGGACATCCAGTTTGCGCCATTGTCCTCGCTGACAAAGGTCTTTCCGCTCTCCTTGTCCTTGTAGCTCATAACGCCATCGGAATCATCCGTTGTGGACACGACCGTTTTCTGCTGTGCAGAATTGGCAACAGGTGCGTTTAGCGCATGAGCTTCTGTGACCCCATGCAAGGGACTTACTGCACCCAGTCCCATCAATACCGTCAGAGCCAATGCTCCGAATTTAGCTTTTACCATTTTGCTTTGCCTCGCTTTCAAAAATTATAGCTGTCCTCTTGAGGACAGCTATAAGATAACAAAATGATTTGGATATAGTTTGCAAGGAATATGGAGTTTAGATGGAGTTGATAGCACCTCTTTCTTGCGGCATTTCAAGCCAGAACACCACACCTCTGCTTGTGTTTTGGATACCATATTTTGCGTGGTGCAGTTCCATGATTTTGCGGACGATATAAAGTCCTAAGCCTGTTCCCCCAGTATTACGATTACGGGAGGTATCCGCTCTGTAAAATGCTTCAAATAGATGGGGTATCATTTCCTCTGGAATATGGACGCCTGTATTTTCAACTTTGCAGGAAACGGTATTTTTATCGTTCGATAAGGATATATAGATTGCCTCGCCATTCGGTGAGTAGCGAATGGCATTTACCAAAACATTTTGAATGGCTCGTTCCATCTGTGCCGGGTCTGCATCACACAGGATTTTGTCAGGAATATCCACGGAAAGGGAGATTTCTTTTTCAGACAGCAAATCGGTCACATCAGCTATTTGTACCCGAAGAAGCTCTGCAAAATCAATCGTCTTATATTCTGTTCTCTGTTTTCCGTCTGTTTTAGATACATAGAGCAGTTCTTTCACTAATGTTTCCATTTTTTCAACAACGGCCAGCGACCGCTCCATATACGACTCTTGATTTTCATATCCTTTGACCTTATTGAGCATCCCCATTAAATGACCTTTCAGAATTGTCAAAGGCGTTTTCAGTTCATGTGATGCCGCCGAGAAAAATTCCTGTTGCTTTTTTTCAAGTTCTCGCTCTTTTGATATTTCGGCCTCTAACTCGGAATTGCTTTTTTTCAGTTCTGCCAATGTATGCTGTAAATTATCCGCCAAAGTATTTAAGCTGTCCGAGAGTATTCCTATCTCGTCTGAACGATTAGAATTTCCGTGCGGCTCAAAATTGAGCTGGGCCATTTTTTGCGATGTGCTGCTTAATTCAATAATCGGTTTTGTTATATAGCGTGAGTAAATGACAGAAAACAAGATGGACATAAAGAAGATTCCCAATATAACCAGCGGAACGGTTTGCCAAATCGCCTCTGTTGCCTGATTGACGGACACCGTATCACTTTGCACATAAAGGGTATAGTCGCTACCTAACAGGGTGAACACATAGCCTGCTTCTGTCAGTAATTCGTCACTTGTAATAATTGCGCTATCAGGATTTTCTTGAATCGTAGCAATAGAATCCTTGTCTGTTGTTATCGTCAATTTGTCACTTGAATACAAAATATCTCCATAATCATCTTCAATATAGGCAGTTGCTTTTGTCTGTGCGGTGAATTGCTGAACAAGTGAATAACATTCCTCTAAGGAACCAGCCTTTTCCAATACTGGCACTAAATCATTTGCTTGCTTTTGCAATTCTGCACTAAGTCGATTGCTATAAGTTTGGGGAATATATCTCGCCATACTGAAAACAGAAAGCAAACATACCAAAATCAAAAGAACCGTTGTCGCTAAAAAGAGCTTTGCCGTTAGGCTCGTTTTAATTTTCCTTATCAATTCTGTATCCCACCCCTCTAATTGTTTTTATATAGTCAGCATTTAACTTTTTGCGAATGTTCTTTATGTGACTATCAACGATCCGATCTTCGACCTCCAAATCGTCCGCCCACAATCGGTCAAGTAGCATTTGCCGAGTAAAGACCTTTCCCTGATTTTCAAGCATAAGCCTAAGAAGCGCAAACTCTTTGCTGGTCAAAACAACCTCGTTTCCGCCTTGATATACATGGAATCCATCAACATCCATACTCAACTCTTTATAAGTAAGCAGGGATTGATTTTGATTTTCCACAGTCCTACGGCGAAGAATAGCCGCAATCTTGCACAGCAGGATTTTGGGCGAAAAGGGCTTTGGAATGTAATCGTCAATCTGCTGTTCAAAACCCCGCAACTGGTTTTCTTCATCCGAAAGCGCAGTAAGCATAATAATAGGGACTTGTGACCTTTTGCGAATGACCTCACACACACCATAGCCGTCGATTTTAGGGAGCATGATGTCTAACAGCAAAAGGTCGATTGTATCATCAAACATTGCAATCCCCGCCACGCCGTCAGAAGCAACAGCAACTTCATATCCCGCATCAATCAGATGGTTTTTCAATATATCCTGAATGTCAATATCATCTTCGACAATTAAAATCTTCTGCATTGTTCCACCTCCAATTTTTCAAGTATAGCAGAGAAATATGTATCTATTATGGAGAACTCAAGATTTAGAAAGATTATTGTAATTATAAGTTACCTCTGTGTTGCAAAGCAAGCGCGAATACGAATTATAAACTTCAACTAACATACATATAGCAACATTCCACGGGCAAAGTATGAATTATACAATGTAGATGGGTGATGTTATATGGCGAAAGTTGAAGATTGTCCCGGTTTTGAAACCTTCGGCGCAGATGTCAAAGCTGCACGAGAGGCAAAGCGTCTGGCACGAAAAACATTGGCAGAAATGGTTGGGATTGAATGGCGGTATCTTGCCAACATTGAGAATCAAGGTGCGATTCCGAGCCTGCCTGTGATGATCCAGTTGATTAAGGTCTGCGGACTTCCCGTGGAACGGTATTTTAACCCGGAGATTATGCGAGAAGAAAGCGAACAGCGGCAACGGGTCAGCCACAAGCTGAAGCTTTGCCCTGAAGAATACCTGCCGATTATCGAAGGTGCCATAGATGGGGCGCTCAAAATGGAACAGACTGCGAAGCAGAAGGAGGACGCATAATCGCGGCCTCCTTCTGGCATTTCTATATCAAGGTTCCCGGCACTTTTCCAAAAGTTCCCGACACCTCTGCTGGATTTCTCCGGTTTCTGTCACAGTCAGGTCACGGTCATTTCCAGTAATCTTATCTTCCAGAAAGTTGGCGTATGTACCCAACAAAGCGTTCCGTAAATCCTCCGGGGTTTTCTGTATTTCAGCGCTGTACCAGTCATTCCGGTGGGGTTCCCATGCCATCAATGTATAACCGTGGCTGGTCTGAACCACCTCATACAGTGGATCATCATCCAGATATGCCTGAAACACTTTCAAAATCTTTTCAAAGGTCAGCATTTCCCGCACCTCCCATTCAGCTGCAAATCAGTTCCCTGATTAAAATTTCCTCAATCTGTGCCGTTAATGTGTTCATCAGCCCCACCCAACGCATAGGGTCACAGGCTTTCAGTTCTTCCGTGACACCCGCAGTCTCCATCATGTGAGGCAACATGGTTTCCACACGCTCCTGCGCTGTCCGGGCAATCTCTAACAGGTGTGGATACAGCTTCTCGCTCATCAGCAGTTGGTTGTAGAGAATGGGGCGATGTTCCTTTAGGTAGGATTTTCGCATTCTGCCGTACTTGCCGATAGAAGTTTCCGGCTGTTCAGAAAGTTTTAGGTTGGGTATATCATAATCTCCACAACGAATGTAAGTCAACTTACTCATATTCATTCTCCTTTACTTCGTGATGATTAGACTGCTGCGCTGGCTGCTATGCTGCCTTTGCGCGGTTTTTCTTTTGGTAGCTGACCGATAGTAGAAAAAACACCTTTTTTCATATCCTCAGCCCGGATCAGGGCTTTCTTAGCGTCCATTTCCGCTTTTTTCTTCGCCTTGATTTTGTCCTCATACTGTTTCTGTGCGCCGCTGGCTTTCCGCTTCAAATAATTCTGATGGAGCCTGTCCTTGCGTTCTTCTTTTTTTCGCAATTCTTCCTGTTCCTCCGGTGTTAAAGGAACCGGCTGTAAGAATGGTGGGATATAGCGTCCTAAAAAATTGAAGTAGATTTCAATTTCCTGCGTGGTGTCCTGGCTGCCTTTTCGGGCGCGTTCGTGGACAAGGATTTTTTCTACAAACTCATTGAGCATGGTGTTTGTCAGCGTGTCAAAATTCTCGTACTTATCAATCAGGGCTATAAATTTCTCCGCTGATTTCTGGCTTTGCTCGTAGCCGGTAATAGCCTTTTCCAGCTCCGCAATTTCAATCTCAAGTGCGTCCTGCTCTTTGGCATACTGTGCATCGAGCGCCCTATATCGTGCATCCGGCAGCTTGCCGAGGGCATTGTCCTCATAGATTTTGCAAATCAGTTTTTCCAGTTCTCCGGCTCTCTTTTGGGCAGCAGCCAGACGCCTGCGCTTTTTCGATATATCGGCACACTGTTGAGCAACCTGCGTCTCCTGAACAGTGTGAATAAATTCCGTCCGGTCATTTCTCGAATATTCAGCGATAGCCCGGAGCGTGTCGGAAACCAATGTCAGAACAGCACTCTCATTGATACGGTGTTGTGTAGGGCATAGTGTCCCACACGGAACTTTGGTATAATTGGAACAGGTATATTGAGAAATCCTCTTGCCATTGTTGGTGCGGTGGACATACATCTTGCCGCCGCAATCGGCACAATAGAGCAATCCTGTGAGGGGAGCCGCTTCGCCCCAGCCGTTTGGATAACGCCGTACATTGCTGCGGATTTTCTGCGCCAAATCAAAGGTCTGCTGGTCGATAATGGCTTCATGGGTATTCTCAAAGATCGTCCATTCGTCCTCAGAAACATAGTGGCTTTTCTTGTCCTTAAAGTGCTTGCGGGTCTTGAAATTGATGGTATGCCCTAAATACTCTCGTTTTTTCAAAATGTTCACGATGGTAGATGATCCCCATCCATAAGGGTCTTTGACCGGCTTTGAACGGTTCACACCCTCGTTGAAGCGGGCAAGGTGTACGACAGGAATTTCAATCCGGTCTGTGGATAATTTGCAGGCGATCTGGTAAGGCCCATATCCCTCCAGCGTGAGGGAGAATATACGGCGTACCACTTCGGCAGCTTCCTCATCTACCAGCCAATGCTCCCGTTTTTCGTCCCATAAGTAGCCGTAAATCACAGTGCCGGTCAGGTGCTTGCCGCTCATGCCTTTTGACTTAAACACAGAGCGGATTTTCCGACTGGTATCACGGGCGTAAAATTCATTCATAATGTTGCGGAACGGGGTAAAATCGTCATCGCCTTTCAGACTGTCCACACCGTCGTTGATGGCAATCAGACGAACGCCTCGCTGCCGCAAAACCTCCATAACTTGACCGACCTTCAGATAGTCGCGTCCTAACCGGCTCATGTCCTTGATGACGATTGCCTCTACACGCCCTGCCTCCACTTCCTCCATCATCGCCAAAAATCCGGGGCGGTCAAAACGAGTGCCTGAGATACCATCATCGGAAAAGTGCGTAGGGTTGGGCAGCCCATTCCGGCGGGCAAAATCCTCTAACATCTGTTTTTGGTTGGATATGGAGTTGCTCTCGCCCTGTAACTCATCGTCCCGGCTCAGGCGCTCGTACAGTGGGGTAATTTTTTCATTTCTCATGGTTGTACCTCCTGAAACAAAAATGCTCTAAGTGATTGCTTCACTAACCATGACAAAATCATGATTAAGAAGTCACTTAGAGCATATATCACCGGCAGCTAGCTTGTAAAGTTTGTACTGCCGCACGGCAAAGGATTTTGGCTTCTTCTTGCCCAGATCCTCAAACAGTAGGTCAACTGGATTCTGATAAGTTTCATCGTCCTCAGACACCTGCATGGTATTCAACATTTCCAACAGTGTTGCGAAGTTTTGCTCCTCGACAGGGGCTTCGTAGTGGAGGTATGCGATCAGCGAAACGAGCAGAAGCCGTTCCGCTTTGTCCCAGAATGGGTCGCCGCCCTGACCTTCACCTTTGGTGTTGGTCATCAGTGCGGTCACGAGTTTCAGAACATCCTTTTCACTGTGGATGTACGCCATGGGGTTATAGCGCATACTCTTGGAAAAGTTGATGGTGTTGAAGAATTTTAGCTTGTAGCCGTGCTTTAACAGGGCTTCTCCACATTCCACGCCGATACTACCTTTCGGATCTGTAACTACGAATGATACCGGAAAATTCTTGGAATCACATTGCAGCAGATTCGGCTTGATAAAGAACCTTGTCTTACCGCTGCCGGAGCCGCCGACTACCAGCACATTTTTGTTTCGGGCATTCTTGGGGTCCGGCGGGCGGTTGGACATCATCAGGCGTTCTGTTTTGGTCAGAATGATATTGTCCTCAAACTTCGGAGCCATAAACGGCTCGATATCTTTGGGTCCGCCCCACCGGGCAGAGCCGTACTCCATGCCGTGGCGGTACTTCTTGGCGTTTTTGCCTTTCAGGTACACCGCCAGCCGCATTCCAGCACCGCAGCACAGACCAATGAACAAGTCAAATGGGTGCAGGCTGGGCAGCGGATTTGAAAATACAGCCGGGAGCGTATCCATCAGCGATACGATTTTGTCGCCCAGTTCCTTGCCCACAGCCAGCCGCCAAGCCTCGCCCAGATTGGTAGCTACAAGCCCAATCACCACATAGGGCAGATAGAGCGCCAGCAGCTTGGAAAGCTTCTTTTTGCTCATAGGCCACGCTCCTCCTGCTTGTGCCGCACTTTGTCCGGCAGATTTGCAACGGACTGCGCCAGATCATGCAGCTTTGCCAGCACGGAAGGACGCTTGGTTTTATCCAGCACCGATGCCGAATATTCCTTGAACGCTGCGCTCAAGGCATCCGTGTCCTGTGCCTTGAAGTAGACCAGATATCGGGGCGGCGTGCAGGACAGGTCTTTCTGGATGGAGTAGTCGATGTGATACCGCTTAGCATAGCGGTCAAAATCCTTGATGCCGGTTTTCTGAATCTCCACATTGGTCACGCCACGGTTCTGCCGTACCAACCGCTTCATGGACTGCTTGCCCTGCGAAGCGTGCTTGTCATACTGCCGCAACAGAAACTGCATTCCGCGCAGCAGGGTGCGGGCGGACAGTTTTGTGGTCGAGATGGCAAGGTTGACCGTCTTATGCTCGATTTCTTCCTGCATCGTTACCACCTCCTGTGCAGAAAATCGTCTTAGCGGTCATGTTCCACCGGGGGCTTGTTTACGGCCTTTTCTGCGTCATTCTGAACCGATTCATCCGGCACCGGAATGACCATCAGGCGACGCCCCAGAGGGAGAAAAGCTTCGGGTTGATGGAATTCTTCTTCATACTTCTGAGCCAGCTCCGGAGAGAGCGACACAAAATCTTCCTCTCCCAGCCCCACCACCAGAAAGGTTCCGGCAATAACATCGTACATCAGCCCGTCCTCGTCCCACAGGGCACGGTTCAGCGGCAGACCCATGAGCTTGCCATCATCGTTGTAGACGATGGCAACCGGATCTTCAAAAGGGTAGCTTGCGCCGATGGAGCCGCCGACAGCCTGCTGCAATGCTTTCAGGTCGTTATCGATCTCGACCTGCTGCGGATACTGTCCCGGTGCAATTTTCAGCACCGACAGAGTGTTCTCGTTCTGCTCCATTATCTTCCTCCTCGAATTTGATGGTGATCTCCTGCCCGGCACGAGCGGCATTCATCAGTGCGGCGATGAAAAAACCACAAAGGGCACCAGCTTCAAAAATGATAAACGAATAAATAAAATTCATAACAACCCTCCTACATTGACTGAACTGTGAGAAAAAATCTCTCAGGGAGGACGAGGAACGCAAGATGCGATAACGGTATGCTTAGTGGAAACATTGGCATGAGTATGCGGTGCGGCATCGGTAGAAAAATAGTCGTACAGAGCATCCCGCAGAGAATGGAAGCAACAAGCATGGTAGTCGTGCAGACGGAGAACCAGAATCTTCAAAACATCAACGGCGGAACAGTAAAAGTCCTCCGTGACTTCTGCGAAACTCGCATAGCAGGTCATTTCAGTATCCATACTGCACCTCTCAGTCAATGCAGATGCAGACCATCTTCTCGCGGCCAGCCATCAGAGGAACACTGTTCTCGCCCAGATAACACTGGATCAGGTACAGGTCGGCGGTGGTAAGTGCAACAAAATTGCCATCGGTGTCGTAGCGTACAAAGATGACTGCGCCGGACAGGTAACGCTTGCCAGCCAGCGTAATGACCTGACGAGGATCATAACAGAGAGCCAGCGGCACATCTTCGCTGATGCTGTAGCAGGAATCAGTTTCATCAAAGCAAGGCAGGTAACTGCGAACATTCGACAGCGGAGTGATGGTCAGTTCGACCTCCGGGGCAATCACGGCGGCGTAAACTTCATCATCGCCGAGCTGCCGCTCCAGCACATCGCTCATCTTGTTGAAGAAGTCGGTCACAGCATTGTCCATGTGGTTGATTTTCTGGTTCATGGCTTCGATGGTCTTTGCGGTCTTGAGATCAATGGTAGTGTTCATAGTGCTTTTTCTCCTAATTTTTGCAAAAAAGAAAGACCCGGTTGGGTCTTACATTCAAAATGTGTGTTAGCGTTCATTCTGCCGATGCTGTTTGCGTTGCCACTGATCCAGCAGCTTGATGATGGTGTCCTCCATCTGTTTCGGGGTGTAGCTGCGGGGAAAGTATTTCCGCAGGGTGTCGTTTTTGATGACCACCTTGTCCAGCTCGTCCTTTTTTTCTTCTCCCATGACAGCAAAGGCAACATCATACGAAAAGTGCCCTTCCTGCGCCAGCTTTTTAAGCCGCTGCGCTTGGGAAAGGGACGGTGCATTCTGGGTGTCGTTCATCGCTTCTAAAAAATCCCGCTGTTGGCTTTCGTCCAGATAGGACAACTCCACAGCGGGATTGAAGGCAATTTTCTTTTCGTCTACCATGTCCAGCAATTCGGGAATAAGGTTGGTCAGGCGGATAAAACGCTGGACGGTTTTATATCCCTCGCCAGCATCTTCCGCAACCCGTTCAATGGACAACTTCGACTTCTGGACAATTTGTCCAGAAGTTAAATCCGACCTAGCACCTTGATTTTTTATTGCTTCCAGCTTCATTTTGTAGGCGAAAGCTCTTTCACTGGGCAAGATGTTTTCACGTTGGAGATTGCTGTCCACCATGAGCAAAACTGCGGCATCATCATCCATCTGACGGACGATGACAGGCAGGGCATCCAGCCCAGCAAGCTGTGCAGCGTGCTGACGGCGGTGCCCAGAGATGATCTCGTAGCCACCTTCCGGGCGTGGGCGAGCAATCAGTGGAGACAGCACACCGTACTGCTCTACGCTCTCTACGGTGCGCTGCATGGATTCATCGTCCAAAACCTTAAAGGGGTGGTTTTTGAAAGGAAACAGCTCTCCAATGGGGATTTGCTGCACCTGCTCTCGCTGCTGCTCCTGTCGTGATTCCTCGGTGGAGAAAATGTCATCTGCCCCTTTCAGCGACACGTTTAAGCTGCCTTTCGACATTCGCCATCACCTCCTTCGTCAGAGAGCGGTAGGCTTCTGCCACCTTGCCTTTGGGGTCGTGCTGGAAAATGCTCTTGCCCACGGCACTGATCTCCGCAGCACGGACAGACCGCGGAATGGTCTGGTCGAACACTTTAATCTTGCTGCCGTAGGCACCTCGAATCAGGTTGTCGATTTGCTGTCCATAGTTGGTGCGGCTGTCGGTCATGGTCAGCAGGATGCCCTCGATTTTCAGCTTCGGGTTGATCTGCCGCCGGACTTTCTGCACGGTCTGCAAAAGCTGTTCCAGACCCTTTGCGGAAAGATACTGCGCCTGCACGGGAATCAGGGTGGTGTCGGCTGCTGCCAGTGCATTCACGGTCAGCATCCCAAGGGAAGGGGTGCAGTCCAGCAGAATAAAGTCGTATTCGTGCTTTGCACCTTCCAGCACCTGCTTGAGCATCTTTTCCCGGTTCATGCAGTTGACAAGGGAAACTTCCAGCCCTGCCAGTTCGATGTTGGCTGGAATCAGGTCAACGCCCTCCGCATGGTGCAGAACGCCCTCGCCGGGCGGAATACTCTGGTCGTTCATGGCTTTTGCCATCAGGGTGGAAAGGGTCGTGGGCAGTTCATCGGGCTGCTGCCAGCCCATGCTGATGGTCAAGCTGCCCTGCGGGTCAGCGTCCACCAACAGGACTTTTTTACCTTCCATCGCCAGCCCGATGCCTAGATTTTCACAGGTGGTGGTCTTGCCGGTGCCGCCTTTCTGGTTGACGATGGCTATTGTGGTTGCTTTCTTTGAAATTTTCATCACCTCCGCATCGCTAAGTCGTGGTTGGTTTGGTTCTGATAGAAAAGCTGCATCGTGGTGGGTGCATTATACAGAGAAGCAAGCAGGTATTGTTTCATGTTTCGGATCGGGCTGCTGTTCTCTGCAAGGCACTTCAGCACAAAGTGGATATGGTCAGCGTTCAGCTTCATAAAGCGACTGCGTACCACCTCGGCGGGCTTATCGTCCCCGGCAATGCGCAGCGTCTTGCGGTTGGTGGCACAGGTGTCCACCAGCAAATCTACGATCTGATAGATGGTATCCTCATCGTCCGGGCAGAGCCGGAGCAGAAGGTCTACCTCCAAAGACTGCGAAAAATATTCTTCCAGTTGGGCGCGTTTGCTCATCCAGTCGTTTTCATCGGAAGAGATAGGATCAGTATCGCTTATCTCTGTATTATTTCGCTCAGTCTTATTACATCGTAGTTTGGCCGGGTCTTGAAGCGTATTCTGGACGACTCCAGAATCGTCATTATCACGATTCAGGAAGCGTAGTTTTGACGATTCTGACGAAAAATTCTTCACATAGATGAGATCGGGCTTACCCAGCCCCCTCCGTTTGCGTTCAATCAGGCCGTACTCTTCCAGTTCTCGCAGCAGCTTGGTGGCCTTTTTATCGGCACAGCCCAGTGAATCCTGCACCTCCTGCACAGTATAGATGATGAACACCCGCCCAGCTTTGTCCAACCAACCATTCCGGGCTGAAAGGCTCATGCGGTCCAGCAGGATACCGTACAGGGTTTTGGCATCTGTGGAAAGCGGTTGGAAGCGGCTATCCTGAAACAACAGCTTGGGAATCCGGTAGAAGGAGAACAGCTCGCTGGACTGCCCATAGAAGTAATCAAGGTCTGCGGTTCTTGTCGGCTTTTTTTCGGGCATAGAGAATATCCCATTTTTCAGGTGTGGAACGGAATACATTGACCTGCTTCTTATAAGGGCAGTGGGCATACAGGCAGGTGCGGAACTTGAAATCGGGTCGATAGTATGGGCACAGCTTGCAACTGTCCGGGGCACGGTCAGAACCTTCGCCAGCGGCGATCACATGGTGCATAGAGTGCTGGACATGGCGAAGAGCTTCGTTTCGCTTGTGGCTCACTTGGCATCACCTCGTTTCTCCAGCGGTGCCATCAGGTCTTTGTAGCAGGGAACCAGTACACAGGGCTTTGCCCGCTTGTAGGGGCACCCTTCGCACTTGCTGGGGCCTTTGGGCGGCTCGATCAGGTAGTAGCAGTTCTCTTTGCCGAGAACGCAGCCCTTCTTTCGGTTCTTCCAGAAAAAGCAGTGCCGGCAATCTGCCGGGCGGGAAGCGTGGTAGCGGATACCGTCCATCGTGACGGTCAGAACTTTTTTCATTGATAAACCCTCCTTTGGCGGATTCGGGAAGTTCAGCCCGAAAACAAAAAAGCGCATTCCTCTTTCTGTTCCGAGAGAACAGCGAGTGAACGCGCTATGTATGGAGAAAAAGTGTTTTGCACGGTTTCGGGTAGGAATGTGGAAAATAGATTTACACAGTTTATCTTGTATTTACATGGATTTACAGGAAAGCGGCTACCAATTTTAGCAGAGAGCCAGAAAACAGAGTTCAAAAGCTGCTTTATGGGGCTTCATTAGCTGGAAGCCTGATTTTATTAGCTGGAACCGAAAATTCTGCTAATGGCATTAGCTGGCTAATTTTGGTGATAGGTTAAAAAAGAAAAATGCAAAGATCGTCTTTCACATGGAAAAATGACCTTTGCATTTCTTAAAAGGATGTCCCTACCCGGGTTCGAACCGGGGGCGTTTCGCTTAGGAGGCGAACCCTCTATCCAGCTGAGGTATAGAGACATATATGTATTATCGTTGATTTTTGACTTTTTTGCACTTTGCATGGAATGCTTTTCACAACAAAGTGACCGATTGCATTACAACCGGAACAATGTTAAACTTGTTGCATCAAAATTTCTCGAAGAAATTCCAAATCCCGGCCCTGCTTTTGATTAGAGCAATCACTTCCGCACCCAAGGTATCAGGTTGACCGAATTCTTAGGAGGCGGACGCTCTATCCAGCTGAGCTACGGAGACATGAGTCTGCATCCTTAGGGCACAGAAAAGCCCCCAAAAACACAGTACCTTATTATAATACCGCAACCAGGCTATAAAATCAAGTTGAACCTGCGGGCAAAATGGTGTATGCTATAAGGGAATGCAAAGCGGCTGCGTGCTGCGCAGGGAGGATGCTATGGAAAAGATAAAAAATATCCGCAAAAAGCTGCGGCACCAGAGGTCGGTCCGGCGGAGAAAGCTGGGACTGAGCACCCCGACCCAGATCATCTGCGTCAGCTTTATTATCGTGATCGCGCTGGGCACGCTGCTGCTCACTTTGCCCATTGCCAGCAGGCACGGACGGCTGGATGTGCTCAACGCCATGTTCACAGCCACCAGCGCCACCTGCGTTACCGGTCTGGTGGTGCGGGATACATGGTCGCAGTTCACATGGTTCGGGCAGGCGGTGGTGCTGCTGCTCATTCAGGTGGGCGGCCTTGGCCTTGTTACCCTTACCAGCTTTTTTGCGCTGGCTATGCGCCGACGCATGGGTTTCCGAGATCTGCGGTTGCTGGGCGAAAGCGTTTCGGCGGACGGCTACGATCAGGCCAAAAGCGTGCTGAAGATCGTGGTGGGGCTGGCAGCGATGTTTGAAGGCATCGGCATTCTGCTGCTGCTGTTCGCCTTTGTGCCGCAGTTCGGGCTGGAGGGCGTCTGGATCAGCGTGTTCACCGCCATTTCGGCCTTCTGCAATGCGGGCTTTGACCTGTTCGGACGGTTCGGGGCATACTCCTCGCTGGTGCCCTATGTCAACAACTACTATGTGCAGGCGGTGATCATATTCATGATCATCTCCGGCGGTCTGGGCTTTATGGTCTGGGTGGAACTGTGCCAGTGGTACCAGAAACGCCGCCTGTCCCTGCACGCCAAGGTGGTGCTGTCCTTCTCGGTGATCTTATGGCTGGGCGGTGCGCTGGGGCTGGGACTGATGGAGTGGAACAACCCCGCCACGCTGGGCGGGCTGTCGGTGCCCGGCAAGGTGATGGCTTCGCTGTTCCAGTCGGTATCCACCCGTACCGCCGGTATGAACACGGTGGATCTGGCCTCCTGCGGCACCTTGAGCAAGCTGCTCATGAGCGTGCTGCAGTTCATCGGCGCAGCGCCCGGCTCTACCGGCGGCGGTGTGAAGGTGACCACCTTCGCGGTCATCATCCTGACCATCCGCAGCGTGGCGCAGGGACGCGACGACTGCGTGATCGCTGACCACCACATCGAGTCCAAGACCGTCTACCGTGCGCTGACCATTATCGTGCTGGGCGCTGTGGCGGTCATCGGCTCGGCTATCGTGGTGTACTACAACACCTCGGACGCGGTGTCGGTGGTGGATGCCATCTTCGAGTCCTGCTCGGCCTTTGGCACGGTGGGTCTTTCCGTGGGCGTGACCAGCCAGCTGAACAACGGGGCAAAGATCCTGTATATGCTGGTCATGTTCATGGGCCGTGTAGGCCCGGTGGCCTTTGCCATGAGCCTGACCGCAAAACCGGACGACAACAAGCGCAAGATCATGCCGGTGGGGCATATCAACGTAGGTTAAATGAAAAGCGGCGGCTGCACAAAGCACTGTGCAGCCGCCTGTTTTTTAGCATGGGACGATTTTGAATAGCCTCCGCGTGCGCTTTGGCTATACTTTAAGGAAGATTATTTTTTACTTCGGGCTGACGGAAAGGATTTTGGCTAAGGCAATGCCGGGCAGCTCGAAGGTTGCCCGGCATTGCTTTTTTACAGGAGACTTTACAGCCCTATTCTGTTATATCTAAAAATAAATTACTCTGCGTACAGAGAGATGATATTCAGCACGATCTCGGTGCAGCGGTCCATCCGCTCCACGGTGGTGCACTCGCATACGCCGTGGAAGTTGAAGCCGCCGGTGCCCAGATTGGGGCAGGGCAGACCATTCCAGCTGAGGGTAGCGCCATCGGTGCCGCCGCGCACGGGCACCTCCACCGGCTCCAGACCGGCCATGCGCACAGCCTTACGGGCGGTCTCGATGAGATGGAAGTGGGGCTTGATCTTTTCCAGCATATTGCGGTAGCTGTCCTTGATCTCCACTTCCACGGTGCCTGCGCCGTACTTGCCGTTCAGGTAATCGGCAATGTCCTGCATATTGTCCTTCTTGAACTGCAACTTGGCGGCATCGTGGTCGCGCAGGATGTAGCCCAGCTTTGCGGTGGTAACGTCGCCGTACATCTGGCACAGGTGGTAGAAGCCCTGACGCCCCTCGGTGGTCTCGGGACGCGCCATCACGGGCAGAGCGCCGTGGAACTCCATGGCAACGTTGGAAGCGTTGATCATGGTGTCCTTGGCAGAGCCGGGGTGCACCGAGAAGCCGTGGATCGTCACGGTGGCAGCAGCGGCGTTGAAGTTCTCGTACTCGATGTCACCGGCATCGCCGCCGTCCACCGTGTAGGCAAAGTCTGCACCAAAGCCGGGGATATCGAACAGATCGGCACCCTCGCCGATCTCCTCGTCCGGGGTAAAGCCGATGCACAGCTTGCCGTGGGGGCGACCCTCGCGGATGACGGTCTCCACAGCGGTCATGATCTCAGCCACACCGGCTTTGTCGTCTGCACCCAGCAGGGTGGTGCCGTCGGTGGTGATCAGGGTCTCGCCCTTCATGGAAGCAAGGAAGGGGAAGGCGGAAACCTTCATCACCTTGCCGGTGGCGGGCAGCACCACATCGCCGCCGTCATAGTTCTCGTGCAGGATGGGGTTCACGTTCTCGCCGCTGGCATCCGGGGCGGTGTCCATGTGGGCGATCAGACCCAGTGCGGGCTTTTCCTCGCAGCCGGGGGTGGCGGGCAGGGAACCGTAGACGTAGCAGTGCTCATCCACCCGGGCATCCTCCACGCCCAGAGCCTTCAGCTCCTCCACCAGCTTGTGAGCCAGATCAAACTCCCGCGCAGCGGAAGGATGGGTGCCGGACTCCGGGTCCGAGGTGGTGTAGACCCTGACGTAATCAAGCAGTCGTTCATAGGCGCGCATAACAAAGCACACTCCTTTAGCAGTATTAAAGGATCACAGTTTTGCGATCCAGCTTCTATCATACCCTGTTTTTCCTGTTTTGACAACCTTTTTTGCGCACATGGGGCAGAAAGCACCGCTTCAACAACAAAATGAACAAAATTCACTATGAAAAAGCTGTCCTCCATCCGTAAACGTGCTACAATAAAGACATACTTACAAAGATGCAGGTTGCGCCGCACAGGCACGCATTCCGGTAAAGAAGGACCAGGAGGAGAATTTTATGGCAGTCAAAGTGTTTTTCTATACTCTGCGCCCCTACGATGAGCAGGGCATCTTGGAGGATCTGGCAAAGCAGCGGGGCATTGAGTACGGCTATACCGAGGCGTATCCTACCATGGAGAACGCCCAGTTGGCCGCAGGCTACGATGCGGTATCGCTGACACCCTGTGATATGAGCGCACCCATGCTGCAGCGCTTTCATGACCTTGGGGTGAAGGCCATCTGCTGCCGCTCCATCGGCTACGACCATGTGGATCTGGAAAAGGCGCGGGAGCTGGGCATGAAGGTTTCCAATGTGGATTATCCCCCCAACGGTGTGGCGAACTTTGCCATTATGCTCATGCTGATGAGCCTGCGCAAGGCGGGGCATATCCTCAAGCGCGGTGAGCTGCAGGACTACTCCCTGAAGGGCAAGATCGGCCGGGACATCTCCAACTGCACCGTGGGCGTTATCGGCACGGGGCGCATCGGGCAGACCGTGCTGAAGCACCTGTCCGGCTTTGGCTGTGAGCTGCTGGCCTACGACCTGTACCAGAACGATGAGGTGAAGAAGATCGCAAAGTATGTGCCGCTGGAGACCCTGATCGCGGAGAGCGATGTCATCACCCTGCACACTAACGCTACCGAGGAGAACCACCATCTGCTCAACGCCGATGCCTTTGCCAAGATGAAGCCCGGTGTGACCATCGTGAACACCGCCCGCGGCAAGCTGATCGACAGCGACGCTCTGCTGGCTGCGCTGGAAAGCGGGCAGGTGGGTGCTGCCGGTCTGGACGTGCTGGAAAACGAGAACGGCCTGTACTACTACGACCGCATGGGCGATGTGATCCCGAACCCGGAGCTGGCTGCCCTGCGCGCCATGCCCAACGTGATCCTGACCGACCACACAGCCTTTTACACTTACGAGGACGTGAAGAGCATGGTGCGCGGTGTGCTGGAAAGCGCCGCCGCCTTTGCCGAGGGCTCGCCCAGCCGGCACGATGTGACCAACCGCTGAGGAAGCATGAAATGCAAAAATCGGACAGACCACGGTCTGCCCGATTTTTGTTTGCGTTGATTTTTGCCCTAAAGCAGCAGCTTACTCAGCCAGAGCGGCGGCAACAGCTTTCAGGAAAAATGCCGTCCTCTGCCTGTAAAAATAGGACACAGGGGCAACTATGCTGCTCCGGTGTCCTGAACAGATCGATAAAAAACTCAGCCCAGACAGACGCCCATGCGGCGGGCCACGCTCAGCAGCTCGCAGTTTTCGGGCACATTGCGGGTCTTACCGGCAATGTCTGCCAGACGGTTCTCGGTCACCCGGCGGTTCACCATGGCTACGGTCACGCCGTAGCGCTCCACCTCCACCAGCTGTGCAGCGTAGCTGCCGAATTGGGTGGCCAGCACACGGTCGTAGGCGCTGGGGCTGCCGCCGCGCTGCATATGACCCGGGATGCACACACGGGTCTCCATGCCGGTCTTTTTCTGCACGGCCTGTGCAATGCGGTTGGTGGCGGTGGTGCCAAGACCGGCCTCGGCACGCTTGGCCATCCAGTCCTTGCGCTTCATGCGGGCTTCCTCGGTGTTAATGGCACCCTCGGCCACGGCAAGGATGGAGAAGTTGGAACCCTTCTTGGCGCGGCGCTCCACAGCCTCGCATACGCGGTCGATATCGTAGGGCAGCTCAGGCAGCAGGATGATGTCCGCACCGCCGGCAATGCCGGAGTACAGGGTAAGCCAGCCCGCCTTGTTGCCCATGATCTCGATGCACATCACGCGGCTGTGGCTGCCGGCGGTGGTGTGGATGCGGTCGATGACGTCCGTGGCGATATCCACGGCGGTATGGAAGCCGAAGGTCACGTCGGTGCCGTAGATATCGTTGTCAATGGTCTTGGGCAGGCCGATGATGTTCAGCCCTTCCTGCGAAAGCAGGTTAGCGGTCTTGTGGGTGCCGTTGCCGCCCAGACACAGCAGGCAGTCCAGCTTTGCCGCCTTGTAGGTCTTTTTCATGGCGGCGACCTTATCAATGTTGTCGTCCTCCACCACACGCATCAGCTTGAAGGGGGTGCGCTTGGTGCCCAGAATGGTGCCGCCTAAGGTCAGGATACCGCGGAAGTCGTCCTCGTTCATCTCCCGGTAGTCGCCGTTGATCAGACCGCTGTAACCGTTTGCGATGCCCACGATCTCCACGTTATCCCCCATGCGGGCGTACAGTGCTTTTGCAACGCCGCGGATGGTAGCGTTCAGGCCCGGACAATCGCCGCCGGAAGTCAGGATACCAACACGTTTTTTCATTCAAATACCCTCTTTCATTATCATTCAGGCAAAGCCGAACGGTCCGGCAAAGGGTGCCGGGCTGACCGGGATCCTACCTCTTTATAGTATTAGAGTATTCCGAAAGGGGAGTGCTGTCAAGAGAAAAACCAAAAATTTACAAGCCTGTGTGCAACAGAAAGCTGCTGCAAAAACTTTTGCAGAAAAACTGAAAAAATGGTTGACAAGCAGCCCTCTGGCGTGTATAATATCCCTTGTCAGCGACGCACGGCGCGGCTGATAAAACCGAATATTGGGGATTTGCATAGTGGTAGTGCGGTAGACTCTGACTCTACTTGTGGGAGTTCGATTCTCTCATCCCCAACCAGTTACCGCAGCCGAATAAGCTGCGGTATTTTCGGGGCATAGCGCAGTTGGTAGCGCGCCTCGTTCGGGACGAGGAGGCCGTGGGTTCAAATCCCGCTGCTCCGACCAAAAAGACCAGTACACATTTGTGTACTGGTCTTTTTTTGCTTTTGCGCGAACAGGCTGTAAAAAAGTGGCTCGGAAACACCGACAGGCGTTTCTGAGCCACTAATATTATATCGTTTCCAGCAATGCGGGCAGCCGGGCGAGGTCATCGATGACATAGGGACTGGCCTTTTCCAGCCGGGCGCGGGACTGATGCCCGCCGGTGTACAGCACACAAGTCGCACCAATGGCAGCAGCCACCGCGGCGTCGTGGTCGGTGTCGCCGACCATCACACAGGCCGCCGGGTCGATGCCGGTGCGGCGCAGATAGTCGGTGCCAAGCTGTACCTTGCTTACGCCGTAAATGTCCGCAAGGCCGAGCAACTCGGTAAAAAAGCCTTGCAGACCCCGGGCGGATACCTGCTCGATCAGGTAATCACGGCGGGAGGCAGAAAGCACAGCCTGCTGCCAGCCCATGCGGGCCAGCGTTTGCAGGGTGTCAACGGCGTGTGCCGTTACAGCGCAGCCGGGCACACCGGCGTTGTAGTGCTCCATAAAGCAGGCGGCAAGCTCCGGGTAGGGGTGCCGCACAAAGTCGAACCCGGCGCAGCGGTAGTAGTCCTCGATGGGAAAACCGAACAGCTCCCGGTAGGCAGCCAGGTCGTACCGCTGGGGGTAGCCATGGGTCTCCAGCATCCAGTTCAGGCAGCTGTGGGTAAAGTCCACATCGTCCATCAGGGTGCCGTTCCAGTCCCAGAAGATCATACCGTTTGGCTGCATGGAAACCTCCTTGTGTTATTCCGTCACAAACACCTTGCGCAGCGCGGCGTTGCTCTCGATCAGCTTTACCAGCACAACGCCCAGCACGGTGCAGCTGATCAGCTCGCCGATGCCAACCGAGATGCCGTTGGTGATGCAGGCCAGCCAGATGGGTGCGCTGGACGTGGGATCCGGGAACATGACGGCGATTTCAATGCCGATGATCACCGCGTTGAACAGCACCGGGGGCAGGCTGGCGGCAATGGCCAGACCCTTGAAGCGCACGTTGCGCAGCTTGTAGGTGACCAGGCAGGCCAGCAGGGTAGCCAGTGTGCCAAAGATCACATCCACGATGGTGGAGCCCAGCAGGTTTGCCAGGAAGCAGCCCAGCACAACACCCACGATATACTCGGCACCGAACACGGGCAGCAGGCACAGAGCCTCGGCCACGCGCACCTGCACAGCACCATAGGAAAGGGGCTGCGATGCCAGACACAGCACCACATAGATGGCAGCCACCATGCCGCAGTGTACCAGTTTACGGACGGAAGAATTCTGATTCATGATAATACTCCAGCGGTTTGATTTTGACCGCACAGGAACCGCCAGCTCCTGTGGGTTTTGCCCGGCACCGCTCGAGTGGTGCCGGGGAGCCTAAAATCCTAAGTTGCTCTTTGAGGATACTGTACAAAAAAAGCACAGCAGTAGGGAGTATATCACAAAATAGGACGGAATGCAATGGGAAGAGGACGATTGAAACTTGCCCGCCGCGCTGCTCTGGGCGTATTCATGTAAAAATGGAATACCGGAGCGTCCGCAGACGCTCCGGTATTCCGAAATTTCAAATAATGATTCCGCTGAATATGGCCAAAGCGCAGCGGCGGCCATTCCAAATGGTTTTAACCTCTGGGGTGGCCGGTATATGTCAGTGCTACGGTGTCGGGGCCGGTGTTGGCAGAGACCACGCCGCCCAGCTCAAACACGGCCAGCGGCGGCTTGCCAAAGGCCTTGCGGCAGGCCTTTTCCAGATCTGCGGCCTGCGGGATATTGGTGTGGCCGATCATATACTCAAAATCCTCCACATCCCCAGCGCGCTTCTGGCACAGATCCACCATGGCGGGCACGACTTTTTCATCGCCGCGCACCTTAGCTTCCACCTTGGTCTTGCCATCGATCAGGGTAATGATGGGACGGATGCCCATCAGCTCGCCCATGACGGCTGCGGCGGCGGAGATGCGACCGCTCTTTTTCATCTGCCTCAGGCTGTAAGGCCCCAGCACGACCTCCATGCAGTTCATCTGCCGCTCAAACTCGTGGATGACGTGGCGGATCTCTGCGCCGTTCTGCAGCTTGCGTGCCATCTCGCACAGATACCAGCCGAACACCATAGAGTAGGTATGAGGGTCCAGCAGATGGATGTTCAGATGATGCTCCGGGCGCTCCTCCCGCAGCATTCCCTGTGCCATCAGGGCGTTGTTGTAGGTGGAGGAGCCGGACTTGTTGATGGGCACATGGATGACATCCGTGTAGCCCTCGTCCACATACTGGCAGTATTTTTCACAGAACTGGATGGGCGTAATGGCGGCGGTAGAGGGCACACCCTTTGCCGCGCGCATCTTATCGTAGAATTCGGTGTTGGTGCAGTCCACACGCTCAACGTAGTCCACATCATCCAGCAGGATGTGGAAGCTCATGATATCAATGCCGTACTTTTCGGCCATCTCCTGCGGGATATCGCAGGAGGAATCGGTCAGAATTGCAATCTTGCTCATAGTGTCCCTCATTTCCATTCATAATCTCGTAAGTGGCCGTGGTCCAGCAGCTCCGGAAAATCCCACTGCCGCAGCACCTCGTACACGCCCACCGCCACGCTGTTGGAAAGATTCAGGCTGCGGCAGGTGTCCCGCATGGGCATGCGGATGCAGTGCTCCTGATTTTCCGCAAGCAGCGCCTCCGGCAGACCAGCATCCTCGCGGCCAAATACCAGATATGCCCCGTCCGGGTACTGTACATCGGTGTAGCGCTGGGGTGCCTTGGTGGTAAAGTAGTAGTAGGGGCCGTTGTTGCGGGCAAAAAAGTCCGCAAGGCCATCGTAATAGGTAATGTCCAGATAATGCCAGTAGTCCAGCCCGGCGTGTTTGAGCTTTTTGTCGTCAATGGCAAAGCCCATAGGCCCCACCAGATGCAGACGGCAGGCGGTGCAAGCACAGGTGCGCGCCACGTTGCCGGTGTTCTGGGGGATGCGGGGCTCCACCAGAACGATATTCAAAGTTGGTTTGTTCATCATAAGATGCCCTCCGGTTCCTCCCGCAGGGGGCACAGGCGGGGCAGCAGTGGCTCGAACCACACGCCGAAGCGGGTGTCCTGTGTGCAGGGTGTGCCCTGAATGGCCAGCGAAACAAATTCCGCTGCATTATCGGCAGCAGCGCTCAGGGCGTTGCCCTGCAGCAGCGAGCCGATGAGCACAGCGCCGTACAGATCCCCCGTGCCGGGGAAGCTGCGGCTGATGTGCAGCTTTTTGATGACGAAGCGGTCTGCGCCGGTACCGGCACAGCCGATGTACTTGCCCAGCGGCAGGCCGGTGACCACCGCGTTGGGGGCCAGCGGCTGCAACGCATCTGCCAGAGTCTGCGCAGCGGCATCGTCCAGCTGCTCGGTGACGGGCTGCTGCTGCAAAAGCAGCTGCGCCTCGGTGTAGTTGGGCAAGATCAGGTCTGCCGCGCGGCACAGGCTGCGGATGCGCTCGACCAGTGCCGGGGTGACGGTGGAGTAGGCCTTGCCGTTATCGCCCATCACAGGGTCCACCACCTTGTAGGCGGCAGGCCACAGGGCAAAGGCTTTTTCAGCCAGCGCTACCTGTGCTTCGCCGCCCAGATAGCCGGTATAGATACAATCAAATTGCAGCTCCAGCTCCTGATAGTGCTCCAGTGCGGCCATGCCGTAGGCACTGCCGTCCATCCGGGCGGGGGTGCCAAGGCCGCCGGTGTGAGTGGAAAGCACCACCGTGGGCAGTGCCACCGGCTGGAAGCCCATGACCGACAGTACAGGCAGGATCACCGCAAGGCTGCACCGGCCTACGCCGGACAAATCGTGGATGCAAAGGATCTTTTTGGGTTCAATGGGTTTTTGCAAATAGGAAAACCTCCTTGCTGAAAAGCCGCACGCAGCGGCTTATAAAAAGCATCATGCAACAGTATACCACAAATTGCAGCATAAAAAAAGCGTATACCAGATTCTTTTACGGAAATAATAGCACTGCAAGCCCTGTCATGACAGGCTGAAAGGAGAAATTCAGGATGAAACAGCGAGAAAATTCCGCCGCAGGCATGGTGGTGGGCATGGCCGCCGGTGCAGCCCTCGGGGCTGCCGGTGCCATGATGGCCACTCAGAGCAAGCGCCAGATGCGCCGCAACGTGCGCAAGGTGATGAAGGGTGCGGAAAACGCGGTGATGCAGCTGGATAAGATGGCCACCGACTTTGTGGAAAAGCACATCGACTGCTGAACAGCAAAAAGCGCCGTCCCGGATGGAACGGCGCTTTTTATCGTGCGTCTTATTTTGCCCAGATGCACATCCGGGCGGTAGTGTTGATCTCGCCCAGCAGGCTCAGATCCATCTGGATGTTGCAGGTCACGGTCAGCGACTTGTTCACATCGCTGCCGGTCAGCACCGAGGCGGGCAGGTTTTTGATGGTCAGGATGCCGTTGCCCTTTTCAATCTCGCCGGTCAGGGTGCCGGTGTAGGTCACATCGCCGATGGTCAGGCCGGTCAGGTAGCCGGTCACATTAAGCTTGGTCACCTGCTTGACGGGCAGCGTCAGGGTATAGGTGCCGTTGGACTGGCGGGTAAGGGAGGCTTCGCGGTCGGAATCAATGCCGGAGTTGGCCATGGATTCCTTATCGGACTTTTCCTTCCAGAATTTGACCCCCACGGGAGTGTTAGCGGCGGCAGAAGCACCCAAGGTGAGCACACAGAACATCAGCAGTGTCAGCAGGGCAGCGCCGGTACGTTTTAAGGCAGTAGTCATGTTTTATCCTTTCTGCCGCAATTGCGGCATGACGAAACAGAGTATATGATGCCCCATAAGGTACTGATTTGTCAATGCTAACATAACATGACCGGACGGCCTTGTCAATGCACCTTGGCAGTCTTTCACAAAAATGTTTCGAATCCAACACAAAATGTAGAAAGTATGATAAAAAGGACGCTGCGACGATGCAGCGTCCTTTTGGATGGTTACGTTATAGCGGCTCAGACCTCAAAGTTGGGGTCGTCCTTCAGCATGTGGATGTTGGACATAAAGGCGCTCTGCTCGGGGTCGGTGAACTCGGCATCCTTCACATACTTGTTCAGCACAGCTGCGGTGCGTACGGGGTCGGCAATGGTACCGGCACCGCCGATGCAGCCGCCGGGGCAGCCCATGCCTTCCAGCAGGTAGCCGTTGTACTTGCCGGCCTTGGCCAGCATCAGCAGCTTCTTGCAGTCGGCCAGACCCTGTGCGGAGGCAATCTTCACCTCCATGTCGGGACGCCATTCCTTGATCTTGTCGGCAACGGCCTTGGCAACGCCGCCGGACTGTGCAAAGCCGCGGCCTGCAGCAGAAGCGTAGCACAGATCCATCTCGGCGGGATCCACTTCCAAACTGTCCAGATCCAGATCCTTTGCCTCGATGATGCCGGCCAGCTCCTCAAAGGTCAGCACGAAGTCAACGTCAGAGCGGACAGTGCGGCGGGAGGCCTCCAGCTTCTTGGCGGCGCACGGTCCGATGAAGCACATACGGGCCTCGGGGTCGGCCTGCTTCATCATGCGGGCGGTGAACACCATGGGGGTCATGGTCATGGAGATGTTCTTGGCGAGGCCGGGGAAGGCAGTCTTTGCCATCATGCTCCATGCCGGGCAGCAGGAGGTAGCCATAAAGTCCAGCTTCTCGGGTACTTCCTCAAGGAAGTCGTGTGCCTCGTCCACGGTGCACAGGTCGGCACCGATGGCAACTTCCACCACATCGCAGAAGCCGATGGCCTTCAAGGCAGCCTTCAGCTTGCCGGTGGAAGCCAGAGAGGGGAACTGGTTGATAAAGGCGGGAGCGACCAGCGCATAGATGCGGTCGCCGCGGTTGAAGCCCTGGATCAGCTGATAGATCTGGCCCTTGTCGGCAATGGCGCCGAAGGGGCAGTTCACCAGACACTGACCGCAGGATACGCACTTGCTGTAATCGATCTCGGCACGGCCCAGCTCGTCAGAGTGGATAGCGCCCATGCCGCAGGCAGCGGCGCAGGGGCGCTCGGTCTTGACGATGGCATTGTAGGGGCAGACGGTGACGCAGCGGCCGCACTTGATGCACTTGTCCTGATCGATGGTGGAGCGGCCGCTCTCCCAAGTGATGGCCTTCTTGGGGCACACTTCCATACAGGGGTGTGCAAGGCAGCCCTGACACAGGTCAGACACCTTGACCAGTTTTTCGGGGCAGCGGTTGCAGGCAAACTTGATCACGTTGACCAGCGGGGGATCATAGTACTTATCGGCGATGGAAGCATCCTCCAGACCGGAGACCACGCTGTTGTGCTCGTCCATGCGGCGGGTGGGCAGACCCATAGCCAGACGCACGCGCTCCTCGACGATGGCGCGCTCCAGGAAGATATCCTTGCGCAGCTTGCCCTCCTCACCGGGGATGATGGTATAGGGGATCTTGCGCATCAGGTGGTTGGCCTGCTCGCCCTTGACGTTGGTGTAAGCCATGCGGGCGACCTCGGTAAACACCTGACGGCGGATCTGGATGACCGTAGTATTGATTCCTCTGAAACTCATTCCAATCTCTCCTTGCTCAGAAACAGCCAAAAAACGGAGCCGTCTGCCCTGCGTGCAGAACATAAAAACGGCGCTATACGGGCGCGGATGGTACCGTGCTGGTTGCTTACAGCACGCCGGACCCGATAAATCCATCTTCATTTTAACATAAAGACGTGCGTATGAAAAGGGCAAAACACAAAATTTGTTAAAAATTTATTGTATTCATTCGGATGCACAGAATGTATAAGTAAAATGAAAAAATTTCAGCAAAGTGCTGCACGCACCCGCTCGCCGTCGTAGCGGCCAAGTTTTACCCGCACGATCTGCCCGCTCTCGCACCCGGGGGCAGAGACCACCACCGGGATGTACAGCCGGGTGTAGCCGGTAAACAGCGTGCCGGACAGGGGAGTCTCCAGCAGCACCTCGTCCTCGGTGCCCTCAAAGGCGGCCAGCGTCTCGCAGCGCACCTGCTCGGCTGCGGCGTTCATGCGGCGGCTGCGCTCCTGCTTTTCCCGCTCGTGGATCTGATCCGGGAAATCATAAGCCGGGGTGCCGCTGCGGCGGGAGTAGGGGAACACATGCACTTTGAGGAAACCGATCTTTTTCAGAAATTCGCAGCTTTCCTCAAAGTCGTCTGCCGTCTCGCCGGGGAAGCCGCAGATGCAGTCGGTGGTAAAGCTGACCGGGCGGCTGCCGTAGGCGGCGCGGATCTGCTCCACCACCTGTGCGTACTCCTGCGCGGTGTACACCCGGCGCATCCGGCGCAAGGTGGCGGTGCAGCCGCTCTGCAAACTCAGGTGGAACTGGGGGCAAAGCTTGTCCACCGCTGCCAAGCGAGAGATGAACGCCGGGGTGAGCATATCGGGGTCAAGACTGCCCAGACGGATGCGCTCGATGCCCGGCACCTGTGCGCACTTTTCCACCAGCTCCACAAGGTTCGTGCCAGTGTCCAGCCCGTAGCTGGGCAGGGAGATGGCGCTGAGCACCACCTCGCGGTAGCCTGCAGCGGCCAGCTGGTGCAGCTCGGCCAGAATGCTCTCCTCGGCACGGCTGCGCACCGGCCCGCGGGCGCGGGGGATGACGCAGTAGGCGCACTGCCGGTTGCAGCCGTCCTCTACCTTGATAAAGGCGCGGGTGTGGGTCTCGAACCGCTCCACCGGCAGCTCCTCGAACTGCTCGCCGCGCTGGTGCGGGGCGATGGCCACAATGCGCTCGTGGCCGTCCAGCAGTTTTTGTACGTTCTCCAGAATGGCCTTGCGGTCGCCGTTGCCGCACACAAGGTCGGCTTCCATGAACTGTGCGGCCTCCTCCGGGAAAGCCTGCGGGTAGCAGCCGGTCAGCACCGTCACCGCACCCGGATTCTCGCGCTTTTTGCGGCGCAGCCACTTGCGGCTTTTCTGGTCGCCGAAGTTGGTCACGGTGCAGCTGTTCACAATGAACACGTCCGCTGCTTCGCCTTCCTGCGCAATGGTAAAGCCGTGGGCGCGGAACAGCTGTTCCAGCGCGCCGGTCTCGTTCAGGTTGACCTTGCAGCCCAAGGTATAAAAACAAACTCGCATGAGAGGGGTTCCTTTCCACAAAATGGGATAAAATAGGGTCTACTCTTCATTATATAACAAAACAACGGCAGCACGCAAGACCGGAATTGCACCGCCCGGCGGCAGCGGGTGGAAAAACGGCAGCAAAAAAGGGATGGACAAATGTCCATCCCCGGGAAAACCAGAATATCAGCCCTTGAGGGCAAGCAGCGCAATGGTAACCTTGCCATTTACGACGGTCAGGTTGTCGGTATAAGCCTTATCAATCTCAAGCTTAACTTGATTGTACGGCGGGTAGTTCAGCTTACTGTTGGCCAGCTCCAGTGCATCCTCTTCGGGAATCTTCGTCACGCCCTTGGGGAACTTCTGCTTGCCGGAGCTGACGCTCTTGCCGTTAACCAATACTTCGTAATCGACCTCGACCATGGCAAGCTTGACCGCGATGATCAGACTCTCCTTGCCGGTCTTTTCGTCTTTAATAAAGGTGAGAGAGTTCGGGTAGCTGCTGTCAACAGACACATCGGCACCGCGGTACTCCTCGGGACCATGTTTCTTGACCAGATCCAGAGCCAGATTGATGTTGCCCTTTACAAAGTTGACTGCAATGCGAGGCAGAGTCTCGTGGAAAACCTCGTTATAGGTTTTGCCATCATCAACGCTGCCCATGATCACCAGCTCAATATTATCAAACCAGGAGCAGCCAGTCAGCATAGAAGCACCGGCGGTGGCAACCGCAGTAGCGCCAGCCAGTTTCAGGAAAGAACGGCGAGAAATCGTGCTCATAAAAATCCCTCCAAAATAAAATCAATACATCCAAAGCACAGGAGATCTCCTGTTAAGCATAGCATACAGCAAAATAAAGTGTTTTGCAACGGACGTGTTCACACTTTGTATATAAACACAGAATTCATGCGCCAAAACTGAACAAAATGCCCAGCAGCATACCGGCGCGGGCGGCGGCATACACTGCAAAAAGAGAGTTTGCGCGGGGAGGTATGCGGAATGGAACGGAGAAATCTGGCGCTGTTGTGCGCGGGGGTGGTCTGCTTCTGGTTGTTTGCACTGGCTTTCGGCACGGCGCAGGGCAAGGGACTGCGCATCCAACCGGCGGTGCAAACGCAGGCGGAACCGGCAGTGCAGACCCTGACAGTCACCCCGCCGCAGCTTACCCTGCCTTGCCGCGCGGCGATCCTCATCGACCAGACCAGCGGCACGGTGCTTTACGAGATGAACGCCGACCAGACCATGCCCATCGCCTCCATTACCAAGGTGATGACCCTGCTGCTCACCTTTGAGGCGGTGCACGCCGGGCGGCTGACTATGGACACCGCCGTGCCGGTCAGCGAGCACGCCTACCACATGGGCGGCAGCCAAATCTGGCTGGAGCCCGGGGAGCAGTTCACGCTGGACGAGATGCTCAAGGCCATCTGTGTGTCCTCGGCCAATGACGCAGCGGTGGCGGTGGCCGAGCTGGTGGGCGGCAGCGAGCCCGCCTTTGTGCAGCAGATGAACGCCCGCGCCGCAGAGCTGGGCATGGAGCACACCACTTTCCGCAATGCCTGCGGGCTGGACACCGAGGGACATCTTTCCACCGCACGGGATGTGGCCATCATGAGCCGCACCATCCTGAACACCTGCCCGGAGGTGCTGCACTACACCGGCATCTGGACGGACACCCTGCGGGGCGGGCAGACCCAGCTGGTGAACACCAATAAGCTGCTGCGGCGTTACAACGGCATCACCGGGCTCAAGACCGGCACCACCGGCGGAGCGGGCGTGTGCATTACCGCCAGCGCCACCCGGGACGGGCTGAATCTCATCGCCGTGGTGCTGGGTGCACCTTCCAGTAAGGAACGGTTCGAAGCCGCCACCACCCTGCTGGACTACGGCTTTGCGGCTTACCGCGCCGCACCGGTGCCCCTGCCGGAGGAGCGTCCACTGCAATTAAAGGTAAAGGGCAGCACGGAGGAAACTGTTCCGCTGGATTACGCTGCTCTGCCCGCCACCGCTCTGCTGCCCGCCGAGAGCGCTGGACAGCTGACCGTGCAGCTGGAATTGCCCGACACGCTGGAAGCCCCGGTGACCCGGGGGCAGACGGTGGGCAAGGCACAGCTGCTGTGCGGCGAAGCAGTACAGGGGGAGTACCCGGTGTGCGCCGCCGCCGATGCGCCGTGCATGGATTTTGGCACCGCGTTGCAGCTGCTGTGGGACAGTCTGCGGGGAACAGCAGCCTGACCCTGTGCCGAAAAAGGCGCTTCAGCGCACAAAAGTGCGCCGGACGCCCGGCGGGGCTGTTGGATACCTGAACAAATCTGGATGAAGAAACAAAAAAACACTATTAAAATTGTATGAAATCTAAGGAATTTGACCTTGACTTTACCCGGAGGGAACGGTACACTTATACCAAGATATTTCCTCGCAGGGCAAAGGCCCGGCAGATCGTTTGGAGGTTTTAATAAAATGAGTGTCGCACTGAACACGAAACACCTCTCCAGCTTCATCAGCGAAGAGGAATATGCAGCCATCTACCCGCAGGTAGAAGCCGCCCACAAGCAGCTGGAAGCCAAGAACGGCCCCGGCAGCGATTTTCTGGGCTGGATGACCCTGCCCCGGGATTACGACAAGGAAGAGTTCGCCCGCATCAAGGCAGCTGCTGCCAAGATCCGCGAGGACTCCGATGTTCTGGTCGTGGCCGGTATCGGCGGCAGCTATCTGGGCGCACGCGCTGTTGTGGAGGCCGTTAAGGGCATGTACCACAATGAGCTGGAGGATGGTCTGAAGATCTACTTCTGCGGCAACAGCATCAGCCCCACCTACCTGAACAACATCATCAGCCTGTGCAAGGGCAAGCGCTTCTCCATCAACGTCATCTCCAAGTCCGGCACCACCACCGAGACCTCTCTGGCCTTCCGTGTGCTGCGCGAGCTGCTGGAAAAGGAGATGGGCGTGGAGGAAGCCAACAAGCGCATCTACGCCACTACCGACCGTGCCAAGGGCACCCTGAAGCAGCTGGCTGACGCACAGGGCTGGCCTACCTTTGTAGTTCCCGATGACGTGGGCGGTCGCTACTCCGTGCTGAGCGCCGTGGGTCTGCTGCCCATCGCCGCTGCCGGCATCGACATCGACGCTCTGATGCAGGGCGCTGCCGACGCTATGGAGCGCTTCTCCGTGCTGAGCCCCGACAATGACGCCTACAAGTACGCCGCTATCCGCAACATCCTGTACCGCAAGGGCAAGGCTGTGGAGATCCTGGAGTGCTACGAGCCGGACTTCACCCTGATGAACGAGTGGTACAAGCAGCTGTTCGGCGAGAGCGAGGGCAAGGACAACAAGGGTCTGTTCCCCGCAAGCTGCATCTTCTCTACCGACCTGCACTCCATGGGTCAGTTCATTCAGGAAGGTGCCCGCATCATGTTCGAGACCATCGTGGACGTGAAGAAGCCCGCACAGGATCTGTTCATCGACCCGCTGGAGGGCAATTTTGACGGCCTGAACTTCCTTGCAAACCAGAACATGAGCGTGGTCAACCGTAAGGCTATGGAAGGCACCATTCTGGCACACACCGACGGCGGCGTGCCCGAGGTGCTGATTGAGGTGGACGACCTGTCTGCTTATAATGTGGGCTACCTGATCTACTTCTTCTGGCGTGCCTGTGCCTGCAGCGGCTATCTGCTGAGCGTGAACCCCTTCAACCAGCCCGGTGTGGAAAGCTACAAGAAGAACATGTTCGCCCTGCTGGGCAAGCCCGGCTACGAGGGCCTGACCGCAGAGCTGGAAGCAAAGCTGAAGTAAAAGCTGAACGTAAAAAATGATCTCCCGCCGCAAGGCGTGGAAAATACAGGAGGACTGAACTATGATTAAACTGATTGTTGGTACCAAGGGCTCCGGCAAGACCAAGGCTATGATCGACCAGATCAACGACGCGGTCAAGACCTCCAAAGGCAACGTGGTCGTCGTGGAAAAGGGCATGAAGCTCACCTACGACATCGCTCCTGCAGCACGTCTGATCGATCTGGACGAGTACAAGATCTCCGGCGGCGAAATGCTGTACGGCTTTGTGGCCGGCCTGATGGCAAGCAACTACGACATCACCGACCTGTACATTGACGGCATCCTGAAGGTGCTGGATCACGATATCAACCGTCTGGGCGTTGTGCTGGACGAGATGGCAGCCATTGCCGGCGACAGCGTCAAGGTCACCGTGACCGTCAGCGCAGACGAGGCCGCACTGCCCCATGATGTGAAGAAGTACCTGTAATTTGATAAAAGAACAGGGCTAAAGGCTTTTCCAACAGGCAGAAGACCGGAGAAAAATAAATTTTTTCGGTTTTCTGCCTGTTTTGGTGTTGACAAAGGGTTGCTTTGGCGCTATACTAACAAAGCAGCCTTTTCAGAGGTGTACTATGCAATTTGACCTGAGAAAGTTTATCGCGACCGGTGTAAAACCGTACCATGCAGAGTTTCAGTGTGATTTATCTGCGTACGATTATGCCGGTGCAAGGATCCCGCAGCCGGTCACAGCCGTCTTTGACGCGCAGACCGATGGCGACGAGGTCCAGATAACGTTGCGGGCAAAGGCATCGGTGCACGGAGAGTGCGCCCGCTGTCTGGACCCGGTTACCCGGGAAGAGACAGTCGATACGGAGTGGATCGTCAAGGAGCGGGATCTGGATGACCCGGATTTCGATCTTCCGCTGGATGAAAAAGGACATTTGGACGTGGACGAATGGCTCAATCAGGAGTTTATGTTCCAGATCCCCACGGTGCTGCTTTGCAGCCCCGACTGCACAGGGCTTTGCCCGCAGTGCGGTAAGAAAAAGGCGGAATGCACCTGCCCACCGGCAGAGCAGACTGATGCCCCCGTAGACACTAGGCTCGCGATCCTTAAATCACTGCTGAACAGATAAACCCATCAAGGAGGTGCAAAAATATGGCAGTACCTAAGAGACATCTTTCCAAGGCCCGCCGCGACAAGCGTCGCAGCAATGTTTGGAAGCTGGAGGCCCCCGCACTGGTGAAGTGCAGCAACTGCGGCTCTCTGAAGCTCCCCCACCAGGCATGTGGCAACTGCGGTTACTACAAGGGCGAGGAAGTCATCAAGAAGGCCTAATTTGCGCGTAATTGGTGGCATAATGGTGTTATGTACAGAAGGGGAGGGCGCAAAGCCTTCCCCTTCTTGTGCTTTCAAGGAGGTGGATGCAGATGGCGATTCGGATCGAGCAGGTGGATGCCGGCAGCGAGGCCGAGGCTCTTGGCCTTGCCCCCGGTGACGAGCTGCTGAGCGTGGACGACAACGAGCTGAACGACACGCTGGATTACGATTTTTATACCGACAGCAGCAGCTTCCACCTGAAAGCCCGGGTAGCGGACGGCATCCGGGAGTGGGAGGTGCAGCGACCGCAGCGCGGCCCCTTTGGCTGCGGGTTCAAGACCTATCTGGGCGATGCGAAGCATTCCTGCTCCAACCACTGCATGTTCTGCTTCATCGACCAGCTGCCCCCGGGTATGCGCGAGAGCCTGTATTTTAAGGATGATGACGAACGGCTGAGCTTTTTGTTCGGCAACTACATCACCATGACCAATATGCAGGATCACGAGATCGACCGCATCATCAAGATGCACATCTCGCCGATCAACATCTCGGTGCACACCACCAACCCTCAGCTGCGGGTGCGGATGCTGGCCAATAAGCGCGGCGGCGAGGTGCTCAAGTACCTGCCCCGTCTGGTGGAGGGCGGCATTGCCGTCAACTGCCAGCTGGTGCTCTGCCGCGGCGTGAACGACGGCAACGAGCTGCGCCGCACCCTTGCCGACCTGCTGGAGCTGACCCCCATGGTGCAAAGCATTGCAGCCGTGCCCTGCGGCATTACGGATTACCGCAAAAATCTGTACCCGCAGGTGCCCTACGATGCAAAGACCAGTGCCGAGGTCATCGACATTATGGAAGAATTTGGCGATGAATGCAAGCGCCGCCACGGCAAGCGCATCATCTACCCCAGCGATGAATGGTACCTCAAGGCAGGCCGCCCCATCCCCGCAGCGGAGTTCTACGAGGACTACGACCAGCTGGAAAACGGCGTGGGTATGCTGCGCCTGTTCGAGGAAGAATTTCTGGCCGAGCTGGACAAGCCCCACCGCATCTATGGCACCAAGGAACTGGACGTGGTCACCGGCACCATGGCAGCGCCCCTTATTACCCGCATGATGGAGGAGCTGCACCGGCAGTACCCTATGATCACTGTGCACGTCCACATCATCCAGAACCGCTTTTTCGGCGGCAATGTGGGGGTGACCGGCCTGATCACTGCTACCGACATCATCGCCCAGTGCGCTGGCAAGCTTGCTACAAAAACGCTGGGCATCCCGGCTGTGATGCTGCGGGAGGAAAAGGATACCTTCCTTGACGATATCACGGTAGAGCAGCTGGGGGAGCGGCTGGGCGTAAAAGTGGAGGTGCTGCCCACGGCAGGCGGGGACGAAGCCCGCGCCTTGCTGCGCAGCGGCCTGCACATTGCCCGCAGAAGAAAGAGCGGCAGCTGATAGCGCCATTTTTATTGTATTTTACCCCTTTTAAGAAAGGAGGAGACCCCATGAGCAAACCGATCGTAGCAGTGGTGGGACGCCCCAACGTGGGCAAATCCACCCTGTTCAATAAGCTGTGCGGCCAGCGCCTTGCCATTGTGGAGGATACCCCGGGCATTACCCGCGACCGCATTTTTGCCAACTGCGAGTGGAACGGCCACGAGTTTTTGCTGGTGGATACCGGCGGCATTGAGCCCAAGGCCACCGAGGGCATTCTGGCTCACATGCGCGAGCAGGCGCAGATCGCTATTGACACCGCCGACTGCATCATCATGGTCACGGACGTGCGCAACGGCCTGACCGCAGCGGACGAGGACGTGGCACACATGCTGCGCCGCAGCCACAAGCCCATCATTCTGGCCGTGAACAAGTGCGACAAGGTGGGCGAGGCTCCCATGGAGCTGTACGAGTTCTACAACCTCGGCTTTGACGAGGTGATGCCCATTTCTTCCGTGCACGGTCACGGCACAGGCGACCTGCTGGATGCCGTGTGCGCCCATCTGGACTTCAGCGAGACCGTGGTGGAGGAGGATCGTATCCCTGTTGCCATCATCGGTCGCCCCAACGTGGGCAAGTCCAGCCTGACCAACCGCATTCTGGGCGAGAACCGCATGATCGTTGCCAACGAGGCCGGCACCACCCGTGATGCCATCGACACCCCGGTGGACAACGCCTACGGCAAGTTCATCTTTACCGATACCGCCGGTCTGCGCAAGCGCAGCAACATCAGCGATGGTCTGGAGCGCTACATGGTGGTGCGTGCACTGGCCGCTGTGGAGCGCAGCCGCGTGGCACTGATCCTTGTGGATGCCACCGTCGGCTTTACCGAGCAGGACAGCAAGGTGGCTGGCTACGCCCACGAGCAGGGCAAAGCCTGCATTATTGTGGTGAACAAGTGGGATGCCGTGGAAGGCAAGGAGACCAACACCATGGAGCTGCAGCGCCGCGGCTATGCCGAGTGCTTCAGCTTTATGGGCTACGCACCCATCATCTTCATCTCTGCCCAGACCGGCTACAACGTGAACAAACTGATGCAGCTGATCCGGGATGTGGACGCCGAGAACGGCGCCCGCGTGCCCACCGGCGTGCTGAACGAGATGCTGGCCCGCGCGACCGCCCGGATGCAGCCCCCCAGCGACAAGGGCCGCCGCCTGAAGATCTACTACTTGACGCAGGCCTCTACCCGTCCCCCCACGTTCGTGGCCTTCGTCAACGCAAAGCACCTGTTCCACTTCAGCTATCAGCGGTATCTCATCAACCAGATCCGCGAAAACTTTGGTCTGGAGCATACGCCCATCCGTCTGGTCGTGCGGGAGCGCGGCTCCGGCGAGGTGGGTGCCAAGGACGTATAACACGTCAGGAGGGCTCAGATGATGGAATCTGTTCTCATCGCTGCGGTGTCCGCCGTGCAGGCATACCTGCTGGGCAGCATCGACACCGGTATCCTCGTCAGCAAGTTTTTGTACCACGATGACGTGCGCAAGTACGGCAGCGGCGCTGCGGGCATGACCAATATGCTGCGCACCTTCGGCAAAAAGGCGGCAGCGCTTACCGCTTTCGGTGATGTGCTCAAGGGCGTGCTGGCGGTGTGCATCGGCCGCTGGCTGTTCACCCTGATGCCGGAGAGCACTACGCTCTCGCCTTATCTGGCAGTGTACCTTGCCGCTATCTTTGCCATTATCGGCCATTTGAAGCCCCTGTATTTCGGCTTCAAGGGCGGCAAGGGCGTGCTGGTGGCGGGCGGCACCATTCTGGCCATCCAGCCGGTGCTGATCCCCTTTCTGGCGGTCATCTTTCTGGCCTGCCTGCTGCCCACCGGCATGGTATCGCTGGGCAGCGTGACCATGGCAGCACTCTATCCGGTGCTCACCATCCTGTACGGCGTGTTCCGGGGCTACTCTGCCGCCGACCTTACCGTGTGCACCATCGGCTCGGTGATCATGGCCGCGATGGTCATTTACATGCACCGCTCCAACATCCAGCGCATCCGCGAGGGCAAGGAGTACCGTTTCGGTCGTCACGGCAAAAAACAGGATAAATAACACAAAAATAAAAACCACCCCGCAGCAGCCGTTTACCGGCCACTGCGGGGTGGTTTTTTTGTGTATGATTATTCCTTTGTCTCGGTCTCTTCCTCAGGCTTTGCTTCGGAATGCCGCCGACGGAACCAGTCGGCGGGAATGCCGCTCTGGGCGGGGGTAAGATCCGGCGCAGGATGACCGTCCGGCAGGTGCGCGCCAAAGGCCGGGACAAAGAAGAACTTGCGCACGATGAAGATCAGCGCGATGGCGCCCACGCTGAGCAGGTTCTCCACGGCGGAATCGTGTCCCACCACCAGATGGCGGGCAATGGCGTAAAGCAGCACCTCAAGGCTGCTGCCGGGGCTGTGCTTGGCCAGCATCTTGATGAACTCAATGCCGATCACAATGTCCAAGCTGCGCTCCAGAAAGGTGCGGATCTCTGCCTCGTTGCCATCGAACAGCAGGCCGGGCATCCAGCGGATCAGAGGCACAACGCTGAGCAGCAGACCAATCAGCACCAGCCCGGATAACAGCACTTCCAGTAGACTGGAAGCCTGAATAATGCGGTTGCGCAGGGAGGTACGCCAGTGGCTTTCTACCGGGTGAGAGGGATGTTCCATAGTAAGACCTTCCTTTCGGCATTCTGCTAAACAGGATTCGACAAACTTCTGGTTAGATTGTAGCAGAATGCGGGCGGGCTGTCAATTTCAATCCACGATGGTGACGGTGGTCTGCGGGCCGACGGCCACATAGCCGGACTTTTTGATGCAGTCCTGCCCGTCGGCGGTGTCCAGCCAGTCGTACAGGCGGCGCTCCGGGCTGTCGGCAGCGGCATCCGGGTGGATGACGGCGTAAAAATCGTTGCACAGGGGATAGCTGCCGTCGGCAAGGGTGTCGTTGCTGGGGGTCACACCGTCCACCGCCAGCAGCCGCAGCCCGGGCTTGGAATACATCTGGTCGATGTAGTAATATACGGAAAAACCGATGGCGTTGGCGCTATTGTTATAATCAGCAATGCTGTCCACCAGCTCACCCATGGCGGCAGGGGCCAGCTCAGAGGGCGGGGTCATCAGTTCGCCGCCCTGAATGAGCAGTTTTTTGAACAGGGTCTGACTGCCGGAGTCCTCGCCGCGCTGGAAGGCAACGATTTCCTGATCCTTGCCGCCCACATCCTTCCAGTTGGTGATCTTCCCGGCGTAGATGTCCCGCAGCTGCTGCCGGGTAAGTGCCTGCACGGGGTTGTCCTCGTTGACGATGAACACCAGCGCGTCCACCCCGATGGGCTTCTGCTCCAGCTCCACATTGGCCTCCTGCAGCTCTTCCTTTACATAGTCCGGCGCTTCGTACACCACCAGCATCCGGGTGGTGGTGTCGTACAGACCAAAGTTCTCCCATGCGTAGGCGGTGGTGCTCACCGTAATGCTGCTGCGGGCTTCCTCCAAGTCCATGCCAGTGGTATCGGCCAGCATCTGCGCCATCAGGGGGATGCAGGCGGTGCTGCCGTCCAGCGGGGGAAACTCCTCCACGGTCAAAAACGGCGCTGCCTGCTGCACAGTAGAGGAAGCAGCAGAGGATGCGGGCTGTTCTACCACAGAGGAAGCGGTGCTGCCGGAGGGAGCATCCGTGCCCTTGCAGGCGGTCAGTACCCCGGCAGCGGAGCAGGCAGCCAGCCCCAGCAGAAAGCTGCGGCGGGAAATTTTAGTGTTTTTCATAAAAAAGCCCTCCTAACTCAATAGCCGTAACTCGGTTCATCGTCCGCAGTGGCAGACGAGAAAATGCTCTGGCAGTACAGCCAGTTGCCGCTTGTGTCCATCCAGCCCACATAGAAGCCCCGTTGTGCAGCAAACACATGGTCGGGCAGGGCGTTCAGGCTGTTAGAATAGTACCCGGCGCAGCTGGCAAGCCCCTGTAATACTACCTTGCCGTCTGCGTCCAGCACATCGCATACGTTGCCGTAGGCGCTGCCCACAGCGCTGCGGCTGCCGTAGAACATGGGTCTGCCGTCGGGGTCGGTGGTCAGGTAGTTGACGTAACTGTATTTGCCCTGCAGGGCGGTCAGGTCGCTGACAAGCCCCTGCGGGCCGTACAGCCGGGTGGCGGTGGTCTCGTAGCGGTCGTTGTCCTGCAATTTCAGCCAGACGTAGCCGCTGCCGTAGTTGCTCATCCGTACCCGCTGCTGGTGCTCCACCGGTTCTACGGTGGTGTCGGTCAGCAGCTTTCCGTTGTCCGTGCTGTACACCCGCAGACTGCCATCCAGCGCGTAGACGGCTACGGTGTTGTCGGTGGCGTTCACATCGTACAGCGGGGTCTTGGTGCCGGTTTCCAGATCATAGAGCTCGTAGCCATGATCCTCGCCGCTGTGCCATGTTACCACATAGCCCGGGAAATATTGGCTGGGCTGCTCGTCAAAGGCGGCAATCAGTCCGCGGTCCTCTGTGGTCATATCCCGCAGTTCGTACCGGCCATCGCCGGTGGAAAAGCTGGCAAGACCGCCCGGGTAGACCTGCAAAAAGCCCGTGTACTGCTCGCCGGTCTGGGTGTTATACAAAATCTGGTCGGTGGTCTCGGCTCCGGTGGCAACGTCCAGCTCCACCCAGTCGCTCAGGGTATCGCTGTCGTAGAAAAGGCGGTATGCCGAGGCGGCATCGGCGCGGTAGACGGGGGTGCCGTCCTTTTCCTGCACAACTACCCAGCGGTTCTGTTGGTAATCCATATCCCAGTCGTAATCGTCCAGCCCTTCCGGGCGGGCGTAGCAGCTGAACACCAGCTTATCGCCGCATAGGGTGCAGCTGTATGCGCCCTCCGGCACCGGCAGCGCTGCGCCGGTGGCAAGGTCGATGACCTGACAGGTGCCGTAGCCGGACTCCGGGACGTATCCGCCATCGACAAGGCGGCTCTCCTGCAGCACCAGCAGGCCGTTTTGCAGGGTAGCGTTCTGCTCGCCCTCAAAGGACATCACCTCAGTGCCGGTCTTGTCGTACAGGGCGGTGCGGCGTCCGCCCCGGCCGGTGGGGTCGGACCAGCTGCGCAGCCAGTAGTCCGCGATGCCGGTGGCACTGTCCTCCACCAGCGAGACGTTCTCGCTGCGGGCAGCCTGATGCAGCGGGGTGCTGCCGCACAGGATGGTGGTGCTGCTCCCCGCGCGGTCATAGCAGTACAATACCCGCAGACGGCCATCGTTCAGCACGGCAGGATCGTACAGGGGCTTGCCGTTGTCGTCCGTGGGCACAGAAACGGCAGAGCTTGCAGCGCCCGGCACACCGGTGGCGGGCGGCAGCAGGGCGCAGCCGCAGCCTAAAGTAAGGGCAAGGGCTGCGCAGACCGCCCCGCAGCCGATACGCAAGACAACACGCTTCATAAAAACACTCCTTTGCAAAAAACAGGGAGGAAAATTTTTCCGTTCACTCAGAATACGAAACAGCCGCATTTTTCATTGCAGAGTTTGCAGAAAAATGCGGCTAAAAATGGTTACAATTGCATTACAGCTGTGCCGGGGCATGGGACGCTTCTGCCTTGTCCATCTGCTCCAGCTGCCGCAGAAAGGCCAGCAAAAAGGGCAGAGAAATGAAGCAGGTGAGAGCATCCGCAATGGGCTGGCAGAGCTCCACGCCCACAAGCCCCAGCACCCGGGGCAGTACAAGGATCAGCGGGATAAAGCACACGCCCTGTCGGCAGCAGGCCAGAAAGGTGGCGCGCCCGGCCTTGCCAACGCTTTGAAAGGTCATGTTGGCCACTACGATCACCGGCTGCAAAAGGACGGCAAAGCACTGGTAACGGAAGGCAGGCAGCGCCACGGCGGTGACTTCCGGGTCATCCCGGAACAGATGGATTAAAGCTTCATCCTTCCACCAGCACACCGCGATCAGCACCACCAGCAGCGCAAAGGCGGCTTTCAGGGTAAAAACGGCGGCCTGCCGTACCCGGTGGTATTTGCGTGCGCCGTAGTTGAAGGACGCCACCGGCTGCAAGCCCTGTCCCACGCCGATGGCCACCGAGAGGATGAACATAAAAATGCGGGACACGATGCTCATGCCCGCCACGGCGGCGTCGCCGTAGCTGCGGGCGGCAATGTTCAGCAGCATCCCGCCGATGCTGTTCAGCCCTTGTCGGCCAAAGCTGGGCGCGCCGCCTGCAAGGATCTGCAAAAACTCGCGCGGCTCCCGGGTGACGGCAGAAAGCCGGAACTGGCTGACCGTTTTGCCATGCAGGAACATATACAGCAGAATGCCAAAGCTGATGGTCTGGCTGAGGGCGGTGGCAATGCCGGCACCGGCAGTGCCCAGCCCTAAAGCGAACATGAACAGCGGGTCCAGCGCGATGTTCAGAAGTCCGCCGGTGACCAGCCCGACCATGGCAAGGTTTGCTTTGCCCTCATACCGCAGGATGTTGTTCATCACCAGACTGGAGATCATCAGCGGTGCGGCAAGCAGGATGGGGCGGGCGTAGGCGCAGGCGTGGGGCAGAATGGTCTCGGTGCTGCCCAGCAGCATCATGAAGTCCGGCAGGGTGGCAAGACCGACCACTGCCAGCACTACGCCAAAGGCCAGCGCCGTAAAAAAGCTGGTGGAAGCAAAGCGGGTGGCAGCGTGGGTATCCTGACTGCCCAAGCGGCGGCTGATGATGGTGCCGGAGCCGTGCCCCAGCATAAAGCCCAGCGCCTGTATGATAGCCATCAGGCTGGAAACGACACCCACCGCGCCGGAAGCACTGGTGGAGATGCGTCCCACAAAAAAGGTATCGGCCAGATTGTAGATGCTGGTAATCAGCATACTTAAAATCGTAGGGGCGGCCAGACTGAGGATCAGCCGGGGGATAGGGGTCTCGGTCATTTTGTGATACTGCACTGCAGTGCGGTCCTGCTGGGTCATGGGCAAATATCCTCCTTCAAAAACGAGAAAGCCGCCCCTTCCAGAGCGGCAGATAGTCCTGATAGAAACAGTATAACGCAGTTGCGGCAAAATGTCGAGAGGGGGAAAAACGGCCCTTTCTCCCCTGCGAAGGGGCGAAAAAGCAGGCGAAAACAGGATGCTTTCTATATAAAATGCTAAAGAATTGTCGAATTGCTTGTGAAAAATCACGATATGTGGTATTCTTTATAAGAAGGAATTGGAAAAATCTGTGCATTTTATGATTGGGAGGGATTTATACATGAAATCCGTAGCACAAACCGTGATCGAGGCCGACCGCTTTTATACCATTGCCGCTCACACTGGCAATGTCATTCAGGCAGTGGAGGGCAGCAAGGACGGTGGCACTGTCCGTCTGGGCAAGTACGACCACAAGCCTGAGCAGGAGTGGAGTTTTGTCCGCGAGGGCGATGGTGTGTACCGCATCCGCAACCGCGCCTCCGGCAAGTTACTGGATCTGACCATGACCGGCACTGCCAACGGCACTTGGCTGCACCTGTGGGAGGACGTGGGCGGCACGTCCCAGATGTGGAAGGTGGAACACACACCGGAGGGCAAGGTGCGTCTGCGCTCCTCCTGGGCAGGCGGCAAGTGCGTGGACACCGTGGGCATTGGTGCCGAGGTGGGCGCTGTGCTGCAGATCTGGCAGGAAGTACCCGGCGGTGGCGACCAGCTGTGGGTCATCTCTGAGGTAAAGGATCGCGTAAAGCGTGCTGCTAAGGTCGAGGAAGCACCCGCTGCTGAGACTACGGCAGCACCGGCCAAGGAAGCCGCTCCCGCCAAGAAGCCCGCAGCCCGCAAGCCCAGCACCACCAAGAAGGTGGAGGAGAAGCCCGCTGCAAAGAAGGCTGCTAAGGCAAAGGCTGAGCCTGCTGCTCCCGCAGTAGAGGTGAAGGCAGCTCCCGCCGTGGCAACCAAGGTCGAGCCTGTTACTAAGGCTGAATCGGCTGCCAAGGCAGCGACCGCTACGGAAGCCAAGACTGCCCCTGCCGTAGCAAAGCCCAAGGCAAAGCGTGCACCCTGTAAAAAGACCGTAAAGAAGTAAGAAATCATAAAACGCAAAAAAATCGGACAGACCGCAGTCTGTCCGATTTTTTTGCGTTTATAGAAGCTTTTTATGCAACAGGGGCGGCAGCATCGCTCTGGGCGGTGCTCTGCACGAACTGCACAATGCTCTCGATGGTCTTGCGCAGCTGCACAAGGCTTTCCACGTCAGAGTCCTGCATCCGGGAGGTGGGCGCGGTCACCTCGGTTTGGGCGGCAGTCACGGTGCCGGAAAGCTCCGCATGGATATGGTGGGCGGGCACATCCAGCAGGATGTGCACCTTGGGGGACTGGGTCTTGAGCAGACCCTGCTTTTCGATGCCCAGAATCAGCTGCGGCGCATCCTCACCGGCGGCGAGGTTCGGCAGCTGAAGGTAAAGGTAGCCTTCCTTGGCGTTGGCGGGCTGCACGGTTTTGAGCTGCTTGAGATCCAGCTGAAAGTCGTTTACCTGCTGCAAGCTGGTGGCAGTGGGGTCTACCCCCAGCAGGGTAGCCAGCTGGTCTTGGGAGATGTAGCTGCCCAGCGACCAGCCCGGCAGCAGCAGGCTTGCCAGCGGATACTCGGCTACAACCGTGCTGCGCAGCTTGTTGTACAGCTGTCCGGCGTCGTACAGGGTCTCTTCCTCGCTGATGTACATCCGGGTCAGAGGGGCATCGTTGACGGTGCTGGTGCCCGTTGGGTACAGCGCCAGCTGCACCGCCCGGGGGGTGTACTGGCCGGTCAGACTGCCGGTGGTGCCGCCGAACTTGTCCAGCAGGGCGTAAAGAGCAGGGGGGTCGGCCTCGGTGGAGGTGATGGTGTAGTCCAGCGCAAAGCTGGCACCGCTTTGGAATGCCTTGATCTTGCGGCTGACGAAGCTGTACAGCACTGCCGCAACCACCACGCACACCAAAACCAGACACAGCAGAACGATCAGCGCCGCACGCAGGCCGGTGCGCTTTTTGTGGGAAGATGCCATGGGAAACCTCTCCTTCCGGTAAACGTATTTGCTTCAGCATAACGGAACTGCACGCAAATGTCAAGCGCCGCAAACTGCGGACAAAACAAAAAACCTGAAACATTTCTGTTTCAGGTTTCTGGCGGAAAGATGGGGATTCGAACCCCAGAACGCTTTTGACACGTTACACGATTTCCAGTCGTGCGCCTTAGACCAACTCAGCCATCTTTCCACATCTTTTGTTCTGCCTTTGGGCGGGTGCCCTTGGCGCTCCACTATAATACCTGAAAGCAGGCTTTTTGTCAAGGATTTTTTTGAAAAAAATCAGACTTTTTTAAAAAAGACGAAAAAACGCGAAAAAACGTTCTGCTGCATGGATGGAAAGCACAAAAGGCCCTTGACGCACCTTTAAAATAGGTCTATATTGAGGGCAAAGAGCACTGCGGTGGGTCGTTTTGTGCCGCAGCGGCGGGAAATATAAGGAGGATACTTTTATGACTTATCCTGAAGTACTTGCCAATGCCCGTACCTGCATTGGTCAATACTGCAAGGCCTGCCCGGTGTGCAACGGCGTGGCCTGTAAAAACCAGATCCCCGGCCCGGGTGCCAAGGGCGTGGGCGATACCGCTATCCGCAATTATAATAAGTGGGCGGACATCCGGGTGAACATGGATACTCTGTGCCCCGGCGGTGCACCGGACACCACGCTGGAGCTGTTCGGCAAAAGCTTCCGCTATCCCTTCTTTGCAGGCCCTGTGGGCGCAGTGAACCTGCACTACTCCGATACCTACACCGACATGACCTATAACGATGTGCTAGTGCGCGCCTGTGCCGAAAATGGCATTGCGGCCTTTACCGGCGACGGCACCAACCCCACCGTGATGGAGATGGCTACCCGCGCCATCGGCGCTGCGGGCGGCTGCGGTGTGCCCACCATTAAGCCGTGGAACATCGACACCATCCGCGAGAAAATGGCGCAGGCCAAGGCCAGCGGCTGCTTTGCCGTGGCCATGGATGTGGACGCAGCGGGTCTGCCTTTCCTGAAGAATATGACCCCGCCCGCCGGCAGCAAGAGCGTGGAGGAGCTGGCCGAGATCGTGCAGTTGGCCGAGCGCCCCTTCATCGTCAAGGGCGTGATGACCGTTAAGGGCGCACTGAAGGCAAAGCAGGCCGGAGCTGCTGCCATTGTGGTGTCCAACCACGGCGGCCGCGTGTTGGATCAGTGCCCCGCCACTGCCGAGGTGCTGCCGGAGATCGCCGCAGCCCTCAAGGGCACCGGCGTGAAGGTGCTGGTGGACGGCGGCATCCGCACCGGTGTGGATGTGTTCAAGGCGCTGGCGCTGGGAGCAGACGGCGTTTTGATCTGCCGCCCCTTCGTGACTGCTGTCTACGGCGGCGGCGCAGAGGGCGTGAAGTGCTACATCGATAAGCTTGCCGGGGAACTGACCGACACCATGCAAATGTGCGGTGCCCATACGCTGGCGGAGATCACCCCGGATATGGTGCGGGTCTGAGCGTTCTATTGTAAGTAACAAAAAAGGAGATGCCCGGCAGGACATCTCCTTTTTTGTTACTTCAAGGTGCCGTCCAGCACCTGCTGGTAATACCACGGCTTCGGGGCGTGGAAGGTCTTGCCGCTGAGGAAGGCAAAGTCCGGCTGGGTGAAGCGGGGCATGGTCAGCTCCCATGCGCACAGCGCCTGATACTTCAGCTTCAGCTCGCGGTTGGCACTGTTGTTGCCGTACTTGCTGTCGCCAAGGATGGGGCAGCCGATGCTGGCCATGTGGGCGCGGATCTGGTGGGTGCGGCCGGTGATGAGCTGCACCTTCAGCAGGGCCAGACGGCCGGAGACGGCGATGGTCTCGTACCGGGTCTCTACCTCCTTGGCACCGGGCTGCTTGTCCTCCACGATCTTCACGATGCCGCGGTCGGCGTCCTTCAGCAGGTAGCCACCCAAGGTGGCATCCGGCGGCATGGGACGGCCAAAGGTGACGCAGAGGTAGGTCTTTTGCACCTCGCGGTTCTTGATGGCAGAAAGTAACAGCTCCTCAGCCTCCGGGGTCTTGGCAATGATCACAAGGCCGCTGGTGCCGGTGTCCAGCCGGTGGCACAAGGCGGGGGTGTACAGGTCGTTCTCCTTGTACTCGCCCTGTTTGTTCAGGTACAGCAGCGCACGGTTCAGCAGGGTGTCGTCCTCCGGGCCATCCACCGCAACACCGGCGGGCTTGTTCACAATCAAAATCTGCGGGCAGTCGTACACCACCTGTGCCGGGGTGCGGGCGTTCTTCCATGCGGGGCCTTCCACCCGGCGGTCGGCGTCCAGCACATCGTCCAGAATGAACAGCTTGATCTCATCGCCTGCCATCACGCGGGTGGAAAGCGGCTGCTTTTTGCCGTTCAGCTTGATCTTGTTCTCCCGCAGCGCCTTGTTCAGGCGGCCGGGGGTCAGGGCGGGGTACTGCTGGGTCAGATAATTGTCCAGCCGGGTAGGGGCAAGACACTTTACTTTTAAAATTTTCACGGGAAATTCCTCTCTATCTTAAAATCAGTTGCAATAGAATGGGTTCTTGATTCGTTTTTATTGTAGCGGAATAAATCTACCGCGTCAAGAAAGAAGGTATTTTTATGAACCTGAAATATAAGATTCTGGCTGTTCTGGCTGCGGGCATCGCATTGACGGCCTGCGGCAGCTCCGGCACCCCCGCCAGCACCCCCGCATCCAGTGCAGTGCCGGCCTCGTCCCATGTGGCAGAGGAAGGGGTCACGGAGCCCATCAACATGCTGACGTGGACGCTGGATGACCTTGATGACACGCAGACCACCACATTTGTTTCTGCCTCCATTACCTCCGGCGTACAGGACGGCAAATTGACTGCAAAGGTGTTTGGTTACGACATTTATAAGAAAGAGGATATTGAAAACCTTGCCGTTGGCGACAAGATCACCTTCCACGAAGAGGGTGCAGCATGGAATCAGGTCGTGAACGATGCGGTGACGAGCATCGAAAAAAATGACGAATACCATCTTGTAAGCATCAACGGCGGCATGGAGCAGCCCGGCGGGCTGGACTTGAAGCTGGAGGATGATGACACCTACCGGACGATGACCTTTGACGATTACCCGCTCTATTATGAGATGGGAGAAAAGACGATGCCGCTGGCAGAGGATGTAGTGCTGAAGGACAGTTCTGCCGACCCGCAGGCCGAAGCCGTGGAGACTACGGGCGCGGATGCAGTGGCAGCAGCGATCAATGCAGACCCCGATAACTGGACCACCTATAATACCACGCTGGTGGTGCAGGGCGGCAAGGTGCTGGAGGTGCGCCGCATCTGGGTGCCGTAAATTTTGCTCAAAACCGTTGACAAACGTTTTGCGTATGCTATAATTTAGCTGTACGCAAAGGGGCATTGTGCCTGCTTTGCGGAATGTAAAATTATGACAGATGGCAATGATGGGGTCAGGAATGCACACACCACCGTCCAGAGAGAGCGCCCACGGCTGTAAGGTGCTCCGGTCGGGATCATTTCGCGCCACCCCGGAGCTTCCGGCGAATGTAAACCGGACGCTGCGCAGCGTTAATGCGCCGAAAGCGGCAGGGGACAAGTGATCCTTTGCAATTTGGGTGGTACCACGGAGTTTGATGTACAAGCAGCCTTCGTCCCTTTTGGGATGAGGGCTGTTTTTTGTTTTTTCTCCGTGCCGCCCCTCTGCCATAACAGCATAAAAACGGCGCCTGAGCGCCAAAAACGATTGAGGAGAGAAAGATCTATGCAATGGACCGGTTTGAATGAACTGCGCGAAAAGTACCTGAGCTTCTTTGAAAGCAAGGGTCATCTGCGTCTGGACAGCTTCCCCCTGGTACCCAAGAACGACCCCAGCCTGCTGCTGATCAACAGCGGCATGGCCCCCATGAAGAAGTGGTTTCTGGCACAGGAGGAGCCGCCCCGTCATCGCGTGACCACCTGCCAGAAGTGCATCCGCACCCCGGATATCGAGCGCGTGGGCATCACTGCCCGCCACGGCACCTTCTTTGAGATGCTGGGCAACTTCTCCTTCCAGGATTACTTCAAGGACGAGGTCATTCCCTGGGCTTGGGAGTTCCTGACCAGCGACGAGTGGATGGCTATCCCCAAGGACCGTCTGCACATCTCTGTGTACGAGGAGGACGACGAGGCCTACGATATCTGGACCAAGAAGGTTGGCATTGCCCCGGACCACATGGTGCGTCTGGGCAAGGAGGACAACTTCTGGGAGCACGGCTCCGGCCCGTGCGGCCCCTGCTCCGAGATCTACTTTGACCGCGGCCCCGAGTACGGCTGCGGCAAGCCGACCTGCGGCGTGGGCTGCGACTGCGACCGCTATATGGAGATCTGGAACCTCGTGTTCAGCCAGTTTGACGCCGACGGCAAGGGCCACTACGAGCGTCTGGCACGCCCCAACATTGATACCGGCATGGGCTTGGAGCGTCTGGCCTGCGTGATGCAGAACGTGGGCAACCTGTTCGAGGTGGATACCGTGCAGAGCGTGCTGCATCATGTGGAGCACATTGCAGGCAAGACCTACAAGCAGGACCCCAAGAACGACATCTCCATCCGTGTCATCACCGACCATATCCGCAGCTGCACCTTTATGGTGTCTGACGGCATTCTGCCCTCCAACGAGGGCCGCGGCTATGTGCTGCGCCGTCTGCTGCGCCGCGCTGCCCGCCACGGCCGGATGCTGGGCATCGACCACCCCTTCCTCGTGGATCTGGTGGAGACCGTCATCCAGTCCAGCGAGTCCGCTTACCCCGAGCTGCGTGAGCATGACGCCTATATCAAGAAGGTCATCGGCACCGAGGAAGCAAACTTTGCCCGCACCATCGATGCCGGCATGAACATCCTGAACAACATGATCGACCGTCTGGAGAAGGCACACCAGAAGCTGCTGAGCGGCATGGACGCCTTCAAGCTGAACGATACCTTCGGCTTCCCGCTGGATCTGACCAAGGAGATCGCCGCCGAGCAGGGTCTGGAGATCGACGAGGACGGCTTCCACGCAGAGATGAAGAAGCAGAAGGAGCGCGCCCGCGCTGAGCGTCTGAAGAAGAACATCTCCGGCTGGAGCGAGGATCTGTTCGGCGCACTGGAAGCCGAGCCCACCGTCTTTACCGGCTACGACACCCTGACCGACAAGGGCACCGTTGTGGCGCTGAGCGATGAAGAGACCCTGACCGATGCCATTGCCACCGACGAGGAGGCAAAGGACGGCGTGCTGGTAGTGCTGGATAAGACCCCCTTCTACGCAGAGATGGGCGGTCAGGCTGCCGACCACGGCGTGCTGAACGGTGCCGAGTGCAGCCTGCGCGTGCTGGACGTGAAAAAGACCCCCAAGGGCTACTACGTCCACACCTGCGTGCTGGAAAGCGGCATTGTGAAGGTGGGCGATGTGCTGACCGCACAGGTGGACAAGGGCTACCGCATGGCCATTGCCCGCAACCACACCGCTACCCACCTGCTGCAGGCTGCCCTGCGTGAGGTTCTGGGCGACCATGTGCATCAGGCAGGTTCCTATCAGGATGCCTCCATCACCCACTTCGACTTTACCCACTTCAGCGCCGTGACCCCCGAGGAACTGGCACGGGTGCAGAAGATCGTCAATGATAAGATCTTTGACTCCATGAACGTCACCGTGCAGGAGATGCCGGTGGAGGAAGCCAAGAAGCTGGGCGCAATGGCTCTGTTTGGCGAAAAGTACGGCAAGGTGGTCCGCGTGGTGGATATCGAGGGCTGGTCTACCGAGTTCTGCGGCGGCACCCATGTCAAGAACACCGCCCAGATCGGCGGCTTCAAGATCGTCAGCGAGTCCTCTGTGGCTGCCGGCATCCGCCGTATCGAAGCCGTCACCGGTCGCAACCTGCTGATCCGTGCAAACCTGCAGGAGGCTATGCTGCATGATGTGGCCAACACCCTCAAGGCCAACAACGTGGCTGCTCTGCCCGCCCGCGCCGAGGCTGTGATGGCTGAGAACAAGGCCATGAGCCGCGAGCTGGAGGAGATGAAGGCCAAGATCGCCGCCTCCAAGGTGGACAGCCTGTTCGACAATGCCGAGGAAGCAGACGGCGTGAAGATCGCTTCTGCATACTTTACCGGTACCACCGGCGACACCCTGCGCGGCATGTGCGACAGCATCCGCGACAAGGCCGTGAACCCCGTGGTGGCTGTTCTGGTGGGCAAGGCCGAGGATAAGATCACCATGGCTGTTACCGTGAATAAGCTGGCACAGGAAAAGGGCCTCAAGGCCGGTGTGCTGGTCAAGGAACTGTCCGCTATTGCCGGCGGCAAGGGCGGCGGCAAGCCGGACTTTGCAATGGCCGGTCTGAAGGACGAGACCAAGATCGATGAGGCACTGGCTGCTGTGAGCGCTATTGTCAAGAAGGCTCTGGGCTAAAAAGGATCTATGTCCCGTGCCCCGGTGCCGGATGCGCGCCGGGGCGGCGGGCTTTTGTAGAAGCAGGAAGGAGTGTTCCCCCATGGAAGATTGTCTGTTTTGCATGATCGCAGAGGGCAAGATCCCCTCTAAAAAGCTGTACGAGGATGACCAGGTGGTGGCATTCTACGACATCAACCCGCAGGCAAAGGTGCATTTCCTTGTGGTTCCCCGCAAGCACATCTCCTCTGCCGCTGTGCTGACCGAGGAGGATGGTGCTCTGCTGGGCCACATCTTCGCCGTCATCGCAAAGCTGGCCAAGGAGCAGGGATTGGAAAACGGCTACCGCATCATCTCCAACGTGGGCGAGGACGCAGGCCAGACCGTGAAGCATCTGCATTTCCATGTTCTGGGCGGCGAAAAACTGCCTGTCTGATTCCAATACGAAAGGGAGATTTTGATTATGGCTGAAACTTATACCCTGCACGTTGCAGGCCTGACCCGTGAGCTGACCATCTGCAAGGTGAACGACCACATGGACATTGCCGCATTCATCATGCTGGGCGATGCCGAGCTGACCGTGGCCACTGCTGCGGAGCTGCTGAAAAAGTGCCCGGATTTTGATATCCTGCTCACCGCCGAGGCTAAGGGCATCCCGCTGGCACACGAGATGAGCCGCCAGAGCGGCAAGCCCTATATCTGCGCCCGCAAGGGTGTCAAGCTGTATATGCCGGACCCCGTGGTGGTGGAGGACCAGTCCATTACCACTGCCGGCAAGCAGAAGCTGGTCATCGACCGCAAGGAGCTGGAAAAGATGAACGGCAAGCGTGTGCTGGTGGTAGACGATGTCATCTCCACCGGCGGCTCTCTGAAGGCACTGGACGCGCTGGCAGAAAAGACCCAGTGCACCATCGTGGGTCAGGCCGCTGTTCTGGCCGAGGGCGACGCTTCTGAGCGCAAGGATATCATCTTCCTTGAGCCGCTGCCCCTGTTCTTCCACTAAGCTGGGATGCGCCGCCCGCTCTGCGCGTTCTGCGCCGGAATGATGGGCCTTAGTTTCCTGTGGACTTTTTTGCCGCAAACGGAGCTTTTTATGCCGTTTGCGGCATTTTTTGTTGCCTTTTTGCTGCTGCTTTGCATCCCGCGCCGCAGCCGTAAACTGGCGGTCTGCCTGCTGCTGGGCGCGCTGGTCGGGCTTTGTGCGGTGTACACTACAAACGCCCGGCTGGAGCGTACCCGGGCAAACTACGCCGGGCGCACCGTGCTGCTGACCGCCGAGGTGGAGCGCGCGGACAGCACCTATTTTTCGGACACAGTGGACGCGACCCTGTGGGTGGAAAGCGTGAACAACAGCCCGGCGGGCTTCCGCATCACCTGTGCAGAACTGCCCGCCTGTGCGGCAGGGCAGCGGGTGCAGGGCTGGTTCACGCTGCAACAACCGGACATGGAAGAACGGACGGCACAGTACGCGGACGGCATCGCCTTGCAGGCAGAGCCCTTGGCCGAAAAGCCGCAGCTCACCGTGCTGGGCGAGAGCGGAAGCTTCCGCGCCCGCACCCACCGCTTGCAGCAAAAACTGAGCGAGAACCTGCGCCGGGCGATGCACCGGGACACCGGCGGCGTGCTGGCTGCCATGACGGTGGGCGACCGCAGCGGGCTTTCGGCGCAGCTGCGCAGTGCCTACCGGGGCGCAGGGCTTTCCCATGTGCTGGTGGTCAGCGGCATGCACGTTTCCATCCTGTGCGGGGACATTTTTACTGCCCTGCACCCCCGCGGCTGGGAGCAGAGTTACCGCAGCCGCAGACGGCGCACAGTCTGGAAAAGCCTGCTGGCGCTGGTGCTGATGGGCGTGACCGGCTTTACGCCCTCGGTGCGCCGCGCCGCCGTGGCGGTGTGGGTCAGCGCCTTGGGCGTGTGGGTGTGGGGACCTCCGGACGCCCTCACCTCGCTGGCGGCGGCAGGCATTCTGATGACCGCCGTCAACAGCTATGCGGTGTGGGATATCGGCTTTGAACTCTCCTTTGCGGCAGTGGTGGGCACGGTGGCGGGTTCTGCCTGCATCCGCCGGATGCAGGACGCCCGGGACAGGCGCTTCTGGGTCAAAGCAGGGGAAAATCTGCAAAAGCCGGTCAGACGCCCGTGGTTCATCAGGTTGCCGGAACGGCTTCAGGGGCTTGCAGAGAGTGCCTGTATTGCCGCCTGTGCCTCGGCGGCTACCTTCCCGGTGCTGGTGCTGCGGGGCCTGAGTGTCAGCGCGTGGGCGGTGGTCTCCAGCATCGCGGTGCTGTGGATGGTGCAGCCGCTGCTTTTGCTGGGACTGGCAGTGGCTTTTGCGGGGCTGGTGCCATGGCTGGCACCGGTGCATGGGGTACTCTCCCGGGCGGCAGACCTGCTCACCGGGCTATTGAACGGCTGGGCGGTCTGGCTCAGCACAAAGCCCGGGGCAGCCATCTACTTTGATACTGCCTACGCAGCGCTGGTCTGTCTGCTGCTGTGCGGGCTTGGGGTGCTGGCTTTCCGTTGGCGGGTGCGTCTGCGGGTGGCAGTGCCGGGCATTCTGCTGGCAGCAGCGGTGGGCATCGGGCTGGGCAACGCCCTCAGCCGGGACGTGGTGCACATCGACCTTGTGGGCAGCGCACAGGCACCTGCGGTAGTGGTTGCCCAGAACGACCGGGCAGTGGTGCTGTTCCGGGGCGGCAGCGCCGCCCAGCGTGCGGTGGAAAACCAGCTGGCACGGCGGGGCGTGCGTACCGTAGAACTGGTGGCAGACCTGCGCATGAATGCAAAAAACGCCTGCACCCTGCCCGCGCAGCAGGGTATACGGGCAGAGCGTCTGCCGGTCAATGCCAGCCGTAAGCTGCGCTGCACCCCGGCGGCGGTGGAACTGCTGCGCACCCGGGAAGGATGTCTTGTGCGGCTGAGCATCGGCAACCGGCAGTTTGTGACCTTGAGCGGAAAGGCAGAGCTGGCGCAGCCGCTGCAAACGGAGTGGCTGGTGGCCTCGGCCAAAAAGCCGGAGGTGGTGCAGTACCAAAAGCTGCTGGCGCTGCGCAGCTACAGCTGGATGCCGCCGGAAACGCAGTACACTGCCTCCCTCAGTCTGCGCCGCACCGGCGGCGAAAGGCTGGGGTAGCGCTTTGCAATCCGGGCCGAGTGTGGTACAATACAAAGAGCAATTTATAACAGGAAAGGGGCATTTGCATGGCCACGGAAGCAAAACTCCGGCAGCTGGCCGACAAGGGCTGCCCGGTCTACTATTTTTATTCCAGCGAGCGGTATCTGGTGCGGCAGGCAGTGGCGGCGGCGGTGCGGGTGCTGTCGGCAGACAGCGACGAGGACGCTACCATCCTGGACGGTGCCGCCCCGGAGCTGGAACAGCTTATCATGGCAGCGGGCACCATCTCCTTTTTTGGCACCCGGCGCGTGGTGGTGCTGCCGGAAATAGACCCCGCTGCCTACGGCAGCAAGGATTTGGACGAGCTGTGCAGCACCCTTTCCAGCTTGGAAAACGCCGTGGCAGTGCTGGGCAGTGTGTTCCCGCTGGAGCGCAGCAAGCTCAAGCTGGGCAAGCAGGCGCAAAAGCTGCAAGCCCAGTGCAAAGCCATCGGCTACACGGAGGAGCTGGCAAAGCCCCGCCCCTTTGAACTGAAAAATCTGATGATGGAGCGCGCAAAGGCGCAGGGCGCAACCTTGCCGGACGGCGCAGCCACCGCATTGCTGGAGCGCTGCGGCGAGGACCCGTTTCTGCTGGAAAACGAGGTGGACAAGCTCTGTGCCCTGTCCGGCTACCAGACCGTGAGCGCCTCCATGGTGGCAGAGATGGGCACAGTGAGCCTTGAAGCGGATGTGTTCGAGATGATCCGTATGATCACAGCCAAAAACGCCACCGGAGCCTGCAAAAAGTTACAGACTCTGCTGCGGCTGCAGCAGGAACCCATCGCCATTACAGCGGCGATGATTGGCAGCTATGTGGACCTGTACCGGGTCAAGCTTGGGGCGGCAAAACGGAAAAATTACAGTGCAGTGCACAAGGATTTTGGCTATAAGGGCAGCGACTACCGGCTGAAGCGCTCGGCAGAGACTGCCACCCACTACACCCTGCCCCAGCTGGAGGCCTGCTTGCAGGTGCTGCTGGAGCTGGACCAGAGCCTGAAAAGCCAGCCTGTGGCGGCGCAGACACTGCTGGAAACAGCACTGTGCCGTCTGGCGCTGGCGGGGAACGGAAGATGATGCAAAGCGAGATGATCCATACCGACCGGGTGCTGATCGTGGAGGGCAAATACGATGCCGTCCGTCTGGCGCACCTGACCGATGCCATGATCCTGCTGACGGATGGTTTTGGCATTTATAAAGACAAACAGCGCCAGCAACTGTTCCGGGCGCTGGCGCAGAAAAACGGTCTGATCTTACTTACAGATTCGGACGCGGCAGGTTTCCGCATCCGCAACTACATCACCAACATGGTGGGTGCGCAGAACGTGGTGCAGGCTTATGTGCCCGCCATCCATGGCAAGGAAAAGCGCAAGGCGCAGCCCGGCAAGGAGGGTCTGCTGGGGGTAGAGGGCGTGGACGACGCCCTTGTGCGGCAGGCGCTGCTGGACGCCTTGGGCGCAGAAGCCGGAGCCGCGCCGGTGCGTCCGGTGGGGCGGCAGATCACCTATACCGACCTGTACGAGTGGGGGCTTTCCGGTAAGCCCGGCAGCGCCGAGCGCAAGGCTAGACTCTTGAATGCGCTGGGGCTGCCGCCGCGCCTTTCCAAAAAGGAACTGGTGGAAGCTTTCAACCGCCTGTACACTTTTGAACAACTGGACGAATTGCAGTTGAAAATTTTGCAGGAGTGAAAAAACTAACTGTTTTTGCCCCACGCCTGCCGCAGCAGTTCCAGCGCGTGGGTCTCCAGCCGGGAAACATAGCTGCGGCTGATGCCCAGCAGCCCGGCGGTCTCCAGCTGGGTCAGGGGCGGCTGCCCGGCCAGCCCGTACCGCAACAGTAAGATCTGCCTCTCCCGGGCAGGCAGAGTGTCCAGCAGCTGCCGAAGCCGTCGGACATCCTCCTGCCGCTCACAGCTGTCCTCCATGCAAAAGCCGTCCTGTATCACGTCTGCTAAGGTCAGCGCCGAGTCCCCGTCTGCCTCCAAAGCTTCCTGTAAGGAGACGGTCTGCCCGCTCTTGCGCTCCCGCCGGAACTGCATGCGGATCTCGTTTTCAATGCAGCGGCTTGCATAAGTGGAAAACCGCGCCTTGCGTGTGGCATCAAAGGTATCTACCGCTTTCATCAGCCCGATGGTGCCGATGGAAACAAGGTCCTCTTGGTCGCCCGGCAGGGCGCAATATTTTTTTACGATGTGCGCCACCAGCCGCAGATTGTGCCGGATCAGCTTTTCCCGGGCGGCGGCATCCCCGGCGCGCAGGGCGCTGAAGGCGGCAGCTTCTTCACGGGCTGTGAGCGGACGCGGAAAGCAGCCGCTTTCCAGATGGAGCGCCAGAAACAGAAATTTTGTGGCGAAAAATTGCAGTAAGGTCAGCAGCACACGATATCCCTCCCGGTACATAGTTGTTAGATTGTATGAGCTGGGGCGCGGATAGTTGCCGGAGAAGCCTTTTGTGCGCAGCAGCTTTTCTGCGAGGGAAAAGCGTGGTATATTGAGGGGGATAACTCGGAATTTGCGGAGGAACATCTGACCAATATGAATATATATGATTTTTGGAAAGTAGTGCTCGATCAAAATGAGAACGAAATCAGAAAGTATTTTCAGAACGATGCCTATATAAACTGGCATTGCACCAATGAGCGATTTAATGTTGATGAATTTATTATTGCTAATTGTGAATATCCTGGTGATTGGGAGGGTAGCGTTGAAAGAGTCGAAATGCTGAATGACCTAATCGTTACGGTTGTAAATGTATATCCCAAAGGCAGAAACTCTTCCTTTCATGTCACGTCTTTCATAAAAACCAAAGAGGATAAAATTGTTTCAATGGATGAGTATTGGGCAGACGACGGGAAGGCCCCACAGTGGAGATTAGACAAACATATCGGAAAAGCAATTAGATAAATTCCCATTTATCGAGTGACGAAAACAATACATCCTTCTGCGGACAACCCCAAAACGGTTGTCCGCTTTTTTATACGCTGAAATCTGAAAAAAGACAAAATGCCAAGCAAAACTGAAAAATATCTCATCCTTGCCCGTTACTTTTGGTATCAATCTTTGACGAGGGAGGTGCTGGCCGATGCCGAAAAGCAACGCAAACTTGGCGCTGAAAGGTCTCGATGAGATGTTTTCCACCGAAGAAGCCCGGCAGGAACAAAAACGGGAGCAAGTGCAGCAGATTCCCATCGAGGAGCTGTTTCCTTTCAAGGAGCATCCGTTCAAGGTGCTGGACGATGAGGCTATGCAGTGCACGGTGGAAAGCGTGGCACAGTACGGCGTACTGGCCCCGCTGATTGCCCGTCCTCGCCCGGACGGTGACGGCTATGATATCATCTCCGGGCATTGCCGCCAGTATGCGGCGAAACTTGCCGGGCTGGAAACGCTGCCGGTCATTGTGCGGCAGATGTCGGACGATGCTGCTGTGATATTGATGGTGGACAGCAATCTTCAGCGTGAATACATCCTGCCCAGCGAGAGGGCTTTTGCCTACAAAATGAAGCTGAAAGCACTAAAAAATCAAGGTGCTAGGTCGGATTTGACTTCCCGACAAGTTGTCGGGAAGTTGGAGGCGGCTGATTTGGTCGGAAAAGGAAACGAGGAAAGTGGCAAACAAGTCCAGCGCTTCATCCGCCTGACAAATCTTATTCCCGAATTGCTCGACCTTGTAGATGAAAAGAAAGTCTCCTTCAATCCCGCTGTGGAACTGTCCTATCTGGACGAGGCTCAACAGCGGGATTTTTTGCAGGCCATGGACGAGACCCAAAACGTGCCGTCCCTGTCGCAGGCGCAGCGAATGAAAAAGCTGGCGCAGGAAGGAAAGCTCACCTATGAGGCCGCCTTTGCCATTATGGGGGAAGCCAAAAAGGATGAACTGGACAAGGTGGTCATCAAAAACGATACCTTGAAAAAGTATTTTCCCCGCAGCTACACGCCCCGGCAGATGGAAGATGTCATCATCAAGCTGCTGGAACAGTGGCAGCGCAGACAACAGCGTCAGAACGAACGCTGACAAAATCGGAACCGGAAGACCCATGAGGTCTTTTCTTTTTTGCAAAATTTTGGAGGACAACGACTATGAATACCACGATTGATTTCAAGACCGCAAAGACCATTGAGAACATGAGCCGCAAAATCGACGGCATGGAGCGTGCCGTTTCCGGCTTCTTCAACAAGATGAGCGACATTGCGGAGCGCAAGTACGGTGACCCGCAGGTTTATCTGGCGGCAGTCGGCCCGGCGAGGGACCTGAGCGCCATTCTGCTGGAGGAAGCGCCCGGCATTCTGCCCTGCTTTGACGAGACGGATGACACCTTCGGCATTTCCAAGGAGCTGCCCGTGGCGGGCTGCTACAACCCCAAGCAGGTGCTGGAGCTGTCGGGCAAGCGCTACCTGACCGGCCCGGTCGTCTTCGTCCGCTTCAACATGGAAGGCGAGTATGTCTCCCTGACGATGGGCGACCTGCACTGCATTCAGGAGTATCTGGAACAGCACAGCGCGGCGCTTATGGCCGACGGAAAGAACCTGAACTGCATCTGTCTGGACTGAGGAGGCCGCAATGATGAGCTTTTTTGTGGGCTTTGCTTTCTTTGAACTGGGCGTTTTCTGCGGCTTTTTTGCCGCTTCCCTGATGCAGGCGGCACGAACCGGAGAAATTGTGATTACGGTAAAGGAGGATACGGATGGAACAGGAAAAGAATACCCTTTCGGTGCTGCAAATCGCACCGGGGCAGCATCCGAAGCCGATTGAGATTGACAATGACCTGAAAGCGCTGCAGCAGGCGGTCGGCGGCTCGATTGGTGCAAGCTATCCCTTTGAAGACCCGGTGGCCATCGTTTACAACGATGACGGCAAGCTCATGGGGCTGCCGCTGAACCGCACTCTGCGGGATGAAAGCGGTGAGGCCTATGATGTGGTTGCCGGAACGTTTCTGGCGGTGGGTCTGGGCGAGGAGGATTTTGCATCCCTCTCCCCGGAGCTGACGCAGAAATACGAGGAGCTCTTTCATCAGCCGGAAACTTTTATGCGCCTGGGCCGTCAAATGCTGGTGCTGCCTGTTCCGGACGAAAATGTGCGGACGGAAACGGCAAAAGCAAAGCCCCCGGCGGCGCACGAACGATGAGGAGATATTCCTGCAGAGGGGGTGGTATAAATGCAGGAGGAAGTTGAACACAAGACAGTCAACTTTGCCATTTCAACCACAAAGCTGACGGCCCGGACTTTCCTGAAAGGTGCGCAGTTTCTGCTGCGGCAGTACGACAAGAATGCTTCGCAGGGAAAACAGAGCATGAAGCGCCTGATTCGGCAGAACCGGGGTGTGACCAATGTGGAAATCGAGAAAACCGGCATCAAAGGCTTTGCGAAATATGCCAAGCGCTACCACATTGACTATGCGGTTCAAAAGGATATTTCCTGCACGCCGCCCCGCTATATGGTCTATTTCAAGGCACAGGACACGGATGCGTTGAGCGCGGCATTCAAAAAATATTCGGCTTCGGTTTTGAACAAAACCAAGCGACCTTCCGTGCTGGCAAAACTGCAGGAACTGGTGCAGGCGGTGGCGGCGATTCCAGATAAAGTCCGCAACAAAGATCAGAAGCTTGGCCTATGAAAAAGAATTTTTCCAAGCTGCTGGCTCTGTATCTGCCCTACCTTCTGCTGGGACTTGCGGCAACGAATTTCGGTGAGGCATGGCGGCTGGCTGAAGGCAAAGAGATGGGAGATAAGATTCTGTCTCTGATGAGCACGATTCCGGCCGCCTTTGCAAATCCGCTGCCGAGCCTTCATCCGCTGGACATTCTGGTGGGCATCTGCTGCGGTGCCGGGCTTCGGCTTGCAGTTTACCTGAAAAGCAAGAATGCAAAGAAATACCGGCATGGCATGGAGTATGGTTCAGCCCGGTGGGGCAATGCCAAGGACATTGAGCCGTTTCAGGCTCCGAAGTTCGAGGACAACATCATTCTGACGAAAACTGAACGTCTGATGATGAGCAACCGTCCGCCCGACCCCAAGAATGCGAGGAACAAAAATGTTCTGGTAGTGGGAGGTTCCGGCAGTGGTAAGACGAGATTTTTTATTAAGCCGAACCTGCTGCAATGTGATTCTAAGGCCTTTCCGGTTTCATTCGTGGTTACGGACCCGAAAGGAAGTCTCATTTACGAGTGCGGACATGCCCTTGCAAAGAAAGGGTACCTCATTAAGACGATGAACACCATCAATTTCCACAAGTCGATGCATTATAATCCCTTCGCTTATATCCACGAAGAAAAGGACATTTTGAAACTGGTTACAACCCTGATGGCCAATACAAAAGGGGAGGGGACCGGAGGCGACCCGTTCTGGGAAAAAAGCGAAAAATTGCTCTATACTGCGTTGATTGCGTATCTGCATTACGAGGCACCGGCGGAAGAACAAAACTTTGCAACGCTGCTGCAGCTGCTCAATGCCATGGAAGTCCGAGAGGACGATGAAGAGTATCAGAATCCCGTGGATTTGCTGTTTGAAGAGTTCAGTAAGCGGAAACCGAACTCCTTTGCCGTGCGGCAATACCGTCTTTTCCAGTTAGCTGCCGGCAAAACGATGAAATCGATCCTTATTTCCTGCGGTGCACGCCTTGCGCCCTTTGATATTCAGGAAATTCGGGATGCCACGATGTACGATGAACTGGAGCTGGACAAGCTTGGCGACCGGAAAACGGCGCTGTTTTTGATCATGAGCGATACGGACAGCACCTTCAATTTTCTGATTTCGATGATCTACACCCAACTGTTCAACCTGCTCTGCGACAAGGCTGATGACCAATATGGCGGTAAACTGCCGGTTCATGTGCGCTGTCTGATTGACGAGTGTGCCAACATCGGGCAGATTCCGCAGTTGGAAAAGCTGGTGGCTACCATCCGCAGCCGTGAGATTTCAGCCTGCCTTGTCTTGCAGACCCGCAGTCAGCTGAAAGCTATCTACAAAGATAATGCGGATACGATTGTGGGCAACATGGACTCGCAAATTTTTCTGGGCGGCAGCGAGCCGACTACCCTGAAAGAACTTTCCGAAGCGCTTGGCAAAGAGACCATCGACAGCTTCAACACATCGGATACCCGCGGTAACTCACCGTCTTATGGCACATCGTTTCAGAAGCTTGGCCATGAACTTATGAGCCGCGATGAGCTTGCTGTGCTGGATGGCGGAAAGTGCATCCTGCAGCTGCGCGGTGTGCGCCCCTTTTTGAGTGAAAAGTACGATTTAACCCAGCATCCAAACTATAAACTGACCGCCGACTACGACCCCAAAAATACGTTTGATATTGAAAAATATCTTCACCCGAAAATAAAAATCCACCCCAACGATGCGTTTGTTGTGGTGGATGCTGATTCTCTCCCGCCTGTCTGATTGGACAGACGGTTTTATTTTTATCAGGCCGGAGAGGTACACCGGTAAGCCAGCTCCCGCCGCAGTTTGCGGTTCCAGTACGCGGCTTCAGATGTGTACGGATGGTCTGCAAGGTTTTAATTATAAAGGAGAAACGACTATGGAATTCTTTAACTCTGCTGTGGAAGTTCTGCAGACTCTGGTGGTGGCTCTGGGTGCCGGTCTCGGTGTTTGGGGCGCAGTAAATCTGCTGGAAGGTTATGGCTCGGATAACCCCGGTGCCAAGAGCCAGGGCATGAAGCAGTTCATGGCTAATTAAAGGGAACAAAAAAGAAAGGAAAACCAATCCAGACGGTATCAGCGGCAGGATACAAGAATAAATTGTGATTTCACAAGATTGGTGCTATAATAAGAGAAAAGTTCCTGCCGGGGCAGCCGCCCCGGTGGTATGGATAGAAAGGCAGGAAAACAATATGCACATCAGCTATAAACCACTCTGGCACACACTGTTAGAGCGTGATATGAGGAAAGAGGATTTAAGGCTTGCTGCTGGTATGACAACAAATATGATTGCCAACATGAGCAAAGAGGGAAAGCACATCAGCATGGATACATTAGCCCGTATCTGCGAAACGCTGAATTGTGAGATTACCGATGTGATTGAGTTAGTACCAGACGAGCCTGCTTCCACAGGAGGTAAGGAACATGAGAGAATTGAAACCAAGAATAACGGAAAACGGAATTGATTATATCCTTGTCGGAGATTACTACATCCCGGACTTGAAACTGCCGGAGGAACACCGCCCTATCGGAAAGTACGGACGGATGCACCGGGAATATTTAAGGGAAGTCCACCCAGCCAGATTGAATACATTGATACTGACCGGAGAATTGTGGACATATCTTGCAGACCTGAACGAACAGGCACAGGAACGGTTAGACACTATCATGGAGCAGATGAAAGCCACCGAGGGCGTGACAGAGGAATTGAAGCGAACTCAACAAATGGAATGGGTGCAGCGTTGTAATAACATTCACAACCGGGCAGAAGAAATTGTTTTGCATGATATAATTTATTCATACGGGAGTAATTAAATCGGAGGTATATAAGATGATTGAAATTGTATTTGGTGAAAGTGCCTGTGGAAGTTTGAAAATTGCCCAAACTTACGGTAAGGGAAAGTATAGAGGAAGTGCAGTTTCGGTCTTTATGAGGCACGAAGATGGGAGTGTTCCATCTTCAGATGAAATGAAAGAAGCACAAATTCAAGCACAGGAACAAGAACATATTGCTTGGGAGAATGCTATTCCATTGGGAGGCAAGAGCAGTGATGTTTATTGTTTTGATATGGCTCTTAGTGTGGGAGATATTTCTGATAATGGAATTGGCGAACAGCGGAAAAATGTTCTCAAGAAAATGCTGTCTGTCTGGTTTGTAGAGGATTTAGACTATCAGGTTGAAGAAAAAATACAGAAAATTAAAACTACATTGTCTTCGGTTATTGAACGATATGTAGCTGGGGAAGAAGTTCGTATTTGGTATAGCTATAATCCGGATGAACTTTGCGGTATGTACTGGCTTATGAAACAACTTCGACCATTAAACTGTCAGACAACAATTTATTTGGTTAAGTTACCTGCCTGGGAATATGGAAAAGAAAATACTATGACATCCAAAATAGCATGGGGTGAGGTTTCTCCTGGCGAATGGGGAAAATATATAACTCTACAAGAAAAAGCTAAGCCTGTATTTCTTTCAGCTTGTGCTATGAAATGGAATCAACTTCAAAATGAAAATGCACCTTTGCGTGCAATGCTAAATGGTAAATTGCAAAGTGTTTCAGAAGATATATATGATAGTTTTATTCTTCGTGAAATTGCGGAACAGCCAGAGCAATTCAAAATGGCTATTGTTATAGGTAATGTTTTAGGAAAATATCAACTTGGAATTAGTGATGTATGGATTTCTAATCGCATTGATAAAATGCTTGAAGATGGTGTGTTGGAAATTATACAGGACGCACCAAAGGGAGAAACAAATTATCGCCGGATATTAAGAAAACGAATGAAATAATAACCACAGCAAGAACCGCTGCTACATGGAAGGCACCCCAACCATGCAACAGCGGTTTTTTTTACCGTTTTTTCCTCTGGCTGATAGGCGTTCCCATTTTCTTTGATTTTTTGAGAATCCGAATCAGCCAGCGAAATTCTTCGTCTGACAGATTTTTATAGTTGATACCGAGCTGCTTGCAGTAAAGGACAACCAGCTTTTCATCCCGGCTGCCCTTGAAATTTTCGACTGCTTCGAGATTTTCTTTCAATTCATCGGCAACGGTGGTCTGGGGCGCACTCTCACTGTCCTTTTTGTGGGCTTCCCGAATATCCCGGATAATCAGGTTGAGGTCATCCAGAACCATGTGACTGAAATACTCATCATCACTGATATGGGCGGCTTGCAGCACTTTCAAATGCGGGTCATCTTCGCCTGGGCGATACCGTTCAATGATTTCATGCCGGACGGTATCGACAAGTGCATTGAGGTTTTGAATCTGCATGGTAGCAATCCCGTCCACATAAATCTCAATGTCTGCAAGAAACTTGATAAAATCTTTATGTGTAGCAAGCTCACAGAGCAGACGGTTGTTAATCCGACCGCTTTTCAGCAGTGCCACCATCTCATCATTCAAATGCAACTCCGTCAATGGTGTGTTGATCTGCTCCCTGTTCTCTATCCGGCACAGTAGATAATCAACAGAGACCCCATAGAAGTCTGCCAGCGTGATAAGGTTGCCATGATTGATTTCCTTAAAATCCTCTTTTTCATAACTTCCAAGAGCTGATTTGGAAATGCCTGTCAGCTTTGATAGTTCTTCCAGATTTAAGCCTTTGTCCTTGCGGAGTTCCCAAAGGCGTTCCTGTATGCTTGTTGCTCCTTTCATGGGCGCACGCTCCTTTCCAATGGTTTCATTGCTGCCGCTTATCTGGATTATATCACACTTTCCGCAATCGTGGAAATTTCTGATTTTTACCCCTAATTCCTACTTTGTGGACATACGGCACAGGGCACAAAAATGTTCTATGATACAGGTAGTTCATCGATGGATTATTCCAATCGAATGACCAGCCTGTGTGGGATATGCTTCCCCGGCGATGTAGCGCCATGACTTTTGGCAGGGATGTGGAGGAACCCTGACCGAAACGAGCGTACCAAAGGGAGCGATACGCCGCTGTGAGATTCAGGGGAGGAACGACACCGGGGAGAACTGGCGAACTGACACCGAAATGATACCGAAACACGACAATCTGATAGGGGGATAGTCTACCCTATCGCTGATACTTCGGGAGATTTTAGGCGGCTCTATGGCTGTAATTTTTCCGAAAATCGCCCCGAAACCATACACAAAAACGGGAGGAAGCGCAATATGCCGAGAATGAGCAAAAAGAGGAAACAGGAGCTTTCCTTTTACCTCAATGACCGGGGGCGTGTCACTTACAACGAATTGTGCCGGAAATGCCAGCATGGGTGCAAGCAGAGCTTCCGGGTGGTTGTGATTGACTGCCCCCGTTATTTATCCAAACGAGCAAAGAAAAAGGAGGAACACACCGAATGAATTTTGAATTTATGACGATAGACACACCATTGCCGCCCTGTATGCCCTTTCCCAGAGCATTGACAGGATTTCCAGTCAGCAGCACCGCAAAGGTCATGTACTGCCGGATGCTGGACGCTATGCTGTCCAAAGGGCAGGAGGACGAGAACGGAATCCTGTTTGTCTGCTTCCCTGTCACAGCCATTGCCGCAGTCCTGTCCCGCAGTCCCATGACGGTCAAGCGTTCTCTGAATGAACTGGAAACCGCCGGACTTATCATGCGGGTGCGTCAGGGCGTTGGAGAACCAAACAGGATTTATGTGCTGATACCGGGAAAGGAGGACGCTGCCCTTGCCTGATACCTCAAAGCTGGAAAAGCTCAACAGGGAGCTGGAGAAAAGCGAAAAGAAGCTGCGGAAAGCCATTAATGATGAAAAGGTATTGCAGCACCAGTTGAAGCAGCTTACCCGAAAGGAACGGACGCACCGGCTCTGTACCCGTGGCGGTATGCTGGAAAGTTTTCTGCAAGAGCCGGAACGCCTGACAGATGATGATGTCATGATGTTGTTGAAACTCATTTTTCACAGGCAGGACACGCAGGAACTATTGAAAAAACTGCTGGAACGGAAGAAGCCGGAAACCCCTTAGTTTACTAAGGGCGCAATTATACACCACCCAGAGGTTGGTGCATTGCGTTCTCCGAAGGCTCCTCGCCGGAGGGCTGTGATTTTCCGCAGTCATGGTCTGCTCCAAATCATACAGGGGACGCTACGCTTCCCCTGCGCTGGCTGCCGCCAGCTACCCTTTTGTGGACTTGCCATCTGGGGACACCTTGCGTTGCAAGCTGTTCCCAGCCGACAAGTTTCATAAAATATGCTATCTTTTCGATAGCCAATGAAGTATAATGAAGATGACAACAAATCGGTAGTTGACAAGGAGTTTTGATAGCGTGAAAAAAATATTTCTTAAAATTGTGATAGGGGTTGTTCTTGCTTGTATTTTATTTGTTTGTTTTCTTTATACGAACAATGAGATCGGCGTGACTTCATCTAAGCTGGAGGCAGATATTCGTTCGTCGCAGAAGATTAAGGATGATTGGACGGTCGATGGAAGCGTTTCCAGCACGATGGCTGCATATATTTCTTACCCTCAGGATTTGAGTGACCATTCTTTTTCCGTCTATGTCAACCGTCCTGGTCTTTCCTTTGGATACTTTTTCCGTGGGGGTGGAAACCTTTCGGGGGTTCAAAGAGGAATTGCCGAGTACACCGTAGAAGGATATAATGAGCGAGCATTTATTTCTATGAATCAGCAACAGGTAACACAGCTTGAAATAGATGACGGCAACACAATTCAAGTGCTTGACATTGACAGCAATAAACCTTTTGCGATTGTTTTGCCTATAAGTGCGGGAACCATTACATTCTATGATGTGAATGGCAATACTGTGGAATACTGGAACAATTCTCTTTGACAACTTCCAGTTTGTCAGCTTCACATCGGGTCAACTTGCCCCGAACTTTTACAATTAAATACCCGCCGCCCACATAGCGGCACACCGAGCAGGAAATCTGAAAAAGGTCTCCTGCTTTTTTTCTGCCCAAAATGAGATGGTAAAACGCCACCCCGTCCACCAATTAGCGAAAAGAGGGACACGAAATGCCCTGTCCACACAACGAAATCACGATTGTTCAGCGCAGCCAGCGGCAGTCTGCGGTTGCCGCCGCTGCTTACCAGAGTGGCGAAAAGCTGTTCTGTGAATACGACCAGCAAGTGAAGCACTACCCGGAAAAGCGTGGTATCGTCCACAATGAGATCCTGCTTCCGGCAAACGCCCCACGGTCGTATGCAGACCGCAATACTCTATGGAACGCCGCCGAAGCGGTGGAGAAGCAATGGAACTCCCAGCTTGCAAGGCGGTGGGTGCTTACCATCCCCAGAGAGATACCGCCTGACCAGTACGCTGTCCTTGTCCGAGAGTTTTGCCAGCAGCAGTTTGTTTCCAAAGGCATGATCGTTGACTTTGCCATCCACGACCCCCATCCGCCGGGACACAATCCCCACGCCCATGTCTTGCTCACTATGAGGGCAATGGACGAACATGGAAAATGGCTTCCCAAGAGCCGCAAGGTTTATGACCTTGACGAAAACGGGGAACGGATAAAACTTCCGTCCGGCAGATGGAAAAGCCACAAGGAGGATACGGTGGATTGGAACGACCAGAAGTATTGCGAAATCTGGCGGCATGAATGGGAGGTCATCCAGAACCGCTATCTGGAAGCCAATGACCGTCCGGAGCGTGTGGACTTGCGTTCCTATGCCAGACAGGGGCTTGATATTGTCCCCACTGTCCATGAGGGGGCTGCTGTCCGGCAGATGGAAAAGCGTGGTATCCAGACGAATATCGGAAACCTGAACCGGGAAATCAGAGCCGCCAACAGTCTGATGAAGTCCATCCGGCAGCTTATCCAAAACCTCAAAGGCTGGATTACCGAGCTGGGCGAAAAACGGAAAGAGCTGCTTGCACAAAAAGCGGCGGAGGAAGCGACACTTCTTCCCAATCTGCTGATGAAGTATATGGCGATACGAAAGGAAGAACGGAAGGACTGGACGAGGGCTGGACAGAACCGGGGGACTTCACAGGACTTAAAGGCAGTCAGCGAAGCCCTGTCCTATCTCCGGCAAAAGGGGCTTTCCACTGTGGAGGACTTAGAAGCATTTCTGGAATCTTCCGGGAAATCAGCCGCAGATTACCGCAATCAGATGAAGCCAAAGGAAGCCCGCAGCAAAGTGATTGACGGGATTCTTGCCAGCCGGACAGACTGCAAGGAATGTAAGCCTGTCTATGAGAAGTACCAGAAGATATTTTTTAAGAAAACAAAGGAGAAATTCAAACAGGAACACCCGGAGGTTGCCCGGTATGAGAAAGCCGCCGCCTACCTTGCCAAGCACCCGGACGATAAGGACAGTACCCAAAAGGAGCTGCAAGAGGAGCAGGAAAAACTTCTCAGCGAAATCGCAGAGCTGAAAGAACCTTTGACCGAGGTACAGGCTGATTTGAAGAAGTTGCGGGACATCCGCTACTGGGTACGGAAAGCTACACCCGGCACAGAAGAAAGCAAAGAGCCGCCCAAGAAGCAGCCTATCAAGGAAGTCTTGCAGGATAAGGCTGACGAGAAAAAAGCACAAAGAACTGTCCCGGCACAGACGAAACACAAACAACAGGATATGGAACTTTAACAGGCACTTGCCATTTTCAATCAGAGAATGTCAGGTGCTTTTTTGTTTTCAAGGAGGGATAGATTTGAATGTATTTGAAGCTGTGAAGCAGTCCGTCACAACAAGACAGGCTGCGGAGCATTATGGAATCCATGTAGGTCGGAACGGGATGGCTTGCTGCCCGTTCCATAACGATAAAACCCCAAGCATGAAGCTGGATCGGCGTTACCACTGCTTCGGCTGCGGTGCTGATGGGGATGTGATTGATTTTACCGCCGCCCTGTATGGGCTGGGAAAGAAAGAAGCCGCCGTACAACTGGCACAGGACTTCGGGCTTTCCTATGAGGACTGGAAACCGCCGGGAAAGGCAAAAAAGCCCAAGCCCCAGCAGAAATCCCCGGAGGAACAGTTTCAGGAAGCAAAGAACCGCTGCTTCCGTATCCTTGCCGATTATCTCCACCTGCTTCGGGCATGGAGAACGGAATATGCCCCGCACTCCCCAGAGGAAGCCTTTCATCCCCGGTTTGTGGAAGCCTTACAAAAGCAAGCCCATGTGGAATATCTGCTGGATGTGCTGCTGTTCGGGGAGACAGAGGAAAAAGCGGCTTTGATTGCGGACTACGGAAAGGATGTGATACAGCTTGAACAGCGAATGGCAGAGCTTGCAGCCGCAGACGCAGCAAGAACTAAAAAACACCATGAACGCCATGCAGCCGCCCCAGAGCATTGAGGAAATCAAGGCGGGGCTGGAAACTACCGAGAAAGGCGCTGTCCGTCAGAGCATACGGAACTGCCTGACCGTATTCCAGCGTGACCCTCTGCTTTCCGGGGCTATCGCATACAACATCCTGACCGACCGCAAGGACATCATAAAGCCCATCGGTTTTCACAGAGAAAGCACCGCCCTGAACGATACGGACATGAAGTATCTGCTTCTTTATCTGGAAGAAACCTACGGGCTTACCAATGAGAAAAAGATTGATAATGCCATCGGGATTGTGGCGAATGAAAACAAGTACCATCCCATCCGGGACTATTTAAGTGACCTTGTTTGGGACGGGACAGAACGAATCCGTTTCTGCCTGCGGCACTTTCTGGGGGCTGACGCAGACGATTACACCTATGAAGCGTTGAAGCTGTTCCTGCTGGGTGCAATCTCACGAGCCTTTCAGCCGGGGTGCAAGTTTGAAATCATGCTTTGTCTGGTAGGCGGTCAGGGGGCTGGCAAGTCCACCTTCTTCCGTCTGCTGGCAATCCGGGACGAGTGGTTCTCCGACGATTTGCGGAAGCTGGACGATGACAATATGTACCGCAAGCTGCAAGGTCACTGGATTATCGAAATGTCGGAAATGATGGCAACCGCAAACGCCAAGAGCATCGAAGAAATCAAGTCATTTTTAAGCCGGCAGAAGGAGGTCTACAAGATACCCTATGAAACCCACCCGGCAGACCGCCCCCGCCAGTGCGTGTTTGGCGGCACTTCCAATGCTCTTGACTTCCTGCCCCTTGACCGTTCCGGCAACCGCCGCTTTATCCCCGTCATGGTGTACCCGGAGCAAGCCGAGGTTCACATTTTGGAGGACGAAGCTGCTTCCAGAGCCTATATCGAGCAGATGTGGGCGGAAGCGATGGAGATTTACCGAAGCGGCAGGTTCAAGCTGGCTTTCAGCCCCGCCATGCAGCGGTATCTCAAAGAACACCAGCGGGATTTTATGCCGGAGGACACCAAAGCCGGGATGATACAGGCGTATCTTGATAAGTACACTGGGAACATGGTCTGCTCTAAGCAGCTCTACAAGGAAGCCTTAAACCATGCCTTTGACGAGCCGAAGCAATGGGAAATCCGGGAAATCAACGAGATTATGAACCAGTGCATTTCCGGCTGGCGGTACTTCCCGAACCCAAGAATGTTTTCAGAATATGGCAGACAAAAGGGCTGGGAGCGTGAAAACCCGGCAACGGACTCCGGCAACCCGTCTGAAAAAACAATGGATGGTTTTGTGGAGGTCACAGAACAGATGGAGCTTCCATTCTGAAAATGACAGCCCGTTGCACCCCCTGTTGCTATCCCGTTGCCGAGCCGGTTGCCGGGGAAAATCCCGAAACTATCGGCTTTTCTCCCCTATAACAACCAAAACAACAGAAAAATAAAAGAAAAGTATAAATAGTAACCATCGCCAGATTGAGATTGTTTGCAAGGTCTTTTGAAGCCCGTTGCCGGACTTCGTTGCCGACACCCTCTGTCTGGCTATTTTCATGTATGGAGGATAACTGCCTATGGCCAAAAACAAAACAGAGATTCATGTTACAACGGTGTTTGACGGGGAACTGGACGCAACCGATGTGTTCGTCAGCCTGATTTCCCAGAAATACGGCAAGACAAATACAAAAGAATATCTTGCTAAAAAGAAAGATTTGAGGTATAATGAAGATGAGGTTCAAAAGAGCCAGATACCGTCTGGATTGTGTGGGTAAATGGCTATGATGAACGAAATGGAATACAGAACAATCGGTTCGGCACTTGCCGGAGGGTATCGTGCAGCGGTCTATTGCAGGCTGTCAAAGGACGATGACCTGCAAGGCGAAAGTGCCAGTATCGCAAACCAGCGTGATATGCTGGAAAAATACTGCGAAAAGCAGGGATGGGAGGTTGTGGCAGTCTATCAGGACGATGGCTTCACAGGTCTTAATATGGAGCGTCCTGATTTACAGAGAATGTTGAGAGCCATTGAGCGCAGGCAAATCAACCTTGTCATCACGAAAGACCTCAGCCGACTGGGGCGGAACTATCTGCAAACCGGGCATTTGATTGAGGACTTTTTCCCAAGAAACGGTGTCCGCTATATCGCCATGAATGACGGTATCGACACCCTGCGGGATAACAACGATATTGCCCCGTTCAAGAATATCCTGAACGAGATGTACAGCAAGGATATTTCCAAGAAAGTCCATTCCTCTTATCTTCTGAAAGCGCAGAAAGGACAGTTTACCGGGTGTCTTGCCCCGTTTGGGTATCGGAAAGACCCGGAGGACAAAAACCATCTGCTCATTGACGAGGAAACCGCCCCGATTGTGCGGCTGATTTTCGGATATGCCCTGAACGGTCATGGTCCGAACTATATCCGCAGACGGCTGGAGGAAGAAAAAATCCCCTGCCCCACATGGTGGAACCGGGAACGGGGGCTTCGCAATACCCGCACCAAATGGGAAAAGAAAGACCCGGAAAACGGGCGGTATATGTGGGACTTCTCCGTTATCAAAGACCTTTTGATGAATCCCGTCTACACCGGGGCGATTGCTTCCCAGAAAAAGGACTACCGTTTCAAAATCGGCACGATTGGGGAAAAGAAGCCGGAGGACTGGATTGTGGTGGAGGGACAGCATGAACCGCTGATTGACCGCATGAGCTTTGACATTGTGCAGAACAAGCTGAAATCCCGCCAGCGTCCGGGGCAGACCAATGAAATCAGCCTGTTTGCCGGACTGATAAAATGCGGCGAGTGTGGGAAGTCGCTGACGATACGCTACACAAACGCAAAACATCCCCAGCAGATTTATTCCTGCAAAACCTACAATGCCTTTGGAAAGAACCACTGCACCCAGCACCGGATTGATTATGACACCCTTTACAGCCATGTGCTGCGGAAAATCCGGGAATGTGCCAGAGCCGCCCTGATGGACGGGGAAGCGGTTGCCGACCGCTTGACCAATACCTGTGAAGCCGAGCAGCGGGAACAGCGGGAAGCAATGGAACGCTCCCTCACAAGGGACGAGGAACGGATTGAGGTTCTGGACAAAATGGTAATGCGGCTTTATGAGGATATGATTGCAGGGCGTATCAGTGAACAGAATTTCAACACCATGCTGGAAAAGACACAGACCGAGCAAGCGGAGCTTAAAGCAAAAGTGTCCGAGGGCAGAAAGCGGCTGTCCGATGAAGTCCAGCTTGCCAATGACGCAAAACAATGGGTGGAAGCCATTCAGGAATACGCCAATATCACAGAGCTGGACGCAGCCACCCTCAACCGCTTAATCAAAGAAATCGTCGTGCATGAGCGCATTGACGAAGATAAAACAAGACACATTTCTATCGAAATTCATTTTAATCTCAAACCCATCCCGGAGGTGGAACAGGTCACTGCCTGACCTGTCCCGCCGGGACGGTTCTCTTAACAACACCATATAGATTTTTTGTACGCCGCCGCCCGCCATCGAGCAGAGTTTTACACCTAATTGGGGATAAAACAGCTCATGGCTGGCGGCGGTGTCGCATTGGTCGGCATTACTCTGATTCCTCTGCTGTCTGGTCTGTTCGGCTAAGAGCCGCAGGCGGGTTCATCCCGCCTGTACATATCATTTCATCTGTCATTCATCAATCAAAGTTTTGAAAAATGATAGATGAAAATGAGGCCCTTGTTTTATGCAATCGAGTTGAGTATAAGCGGATAGCTCTCTGCGGTTGGCAGCTTTATGAATGTCCGTACCTCAAATCGTGTTTTTCGTTTATTCACCCATCAAGGAAAGGAAGTGCTTTTTATGCAGCTTTTGACGCACATTATTTTTGTCCTCAATCTGCCCAAGACCCTCATCAACCATTTCTTTTAAGGTGGTGGCTCTGAGTGGAAACAGTTCTCAAAGCAATCTCTGATTGGATCAAGTCGCTATTGACAGCGGCAATCATGTCCAATCTCTCCGGCCTGTTCGATGACGTGAATACCCAAGTGGGCAACATCGCACAGCAGGTAGGCACAAAGCCATCAGCCTTTGAGCCGCGAGTGTTCGCAATGATTGAAGCACTGTCCAGAAATGTGGTGCTGCCCATTGCAGGTATTATCTTGACCTTCATTGCCTGTTACGAACTGATTCAGATGATTACCGAACACAACAACATGGCGCAGTTTGAACCGGCACTGCTGATGAAGTGGATCTTCAAAACGGCGGTTTCGGTCTGGCTCATCAGTAACACATTCGAGATCATTATGGCAGTGTTCGATGTGACGCAGCAGGTCGTGGCAAATTCCAGCGGCATCATCTCCGGCAACACCCGTGTCAACGAGGTGGGGCTTTCAATGCTGGAAGCCAGCATGATGCAGATGGAAGTCGGCCCGCTGTTCGGACTGTTCCTGCAATCGTTCTTCATCGGCATTACCATGAGAATCTTGTCCATCGTCATTTTTGTCATTGTCTACGGCAGAATGATCGAGATTTATTGCATGGTGAGCCTTGCCCCCATTCCGATGGCAACCTGGGGCAACCATGAGCAGAGCCACATCGGGCAGAACTATCTGAAATCTCTGTTTGCACTGGGTTTTCAGGGCTTTCTGATCCTGATCTGTGTGGCCATCTACGCGGTATTGATTCAGAACGTTGCCATTTCCGGCGATGCAATCAACTCGATTTGGAGCATTGTGGGCTACACTGTTCTGCTCTGCTTCACCCTGTTCAAGACAAGCTCGGTAGCCAAAAGCATTCTGGGCGCACATTAAAAAGGAGGCGTTATGGCAGCTTATATTTCCGTGCCGCGTGATCTGGCAAACGTCAAAACGAAGGTGGCGTTCAACCTGACCAAGCGGCAGCTTATCTGTTTCGGTGCAGCGGCTCTCGTGGGAGTGCCGCTGTTTTTTGTTCTCCGGGATGTCGGCGGCAACACCGCGGCGACTCTTGGCATGATGATCGTCATGCTTCCGGCATTTTTTCTGGGCATGTACCAGAAAAACGGTCAGCCCGCCGAAAAACTGCTGCGGTATTATGTGCAGGCAAAGTTCCTGCGGCCGAAGGTACGCCCGTACAAAACCTGCAACTACTATTCGATTCTGACAAAGGAGGTGACGTTCCGTGATGAATCTTCGGAAAAAGACCGGTAAAAACAGCGCAAAACCGTCCCGGCAGAAAAGTGCAGTTCCCCGTACGGCACAGCAGTCCATCCCGATGCAGCGGATGTTCGAGGACGGAACCTGCCGCGTGAAAAACGGCTATTATACACGGACGGTGGAATTTCAGGACATCAATTATCAGCTGGCCCTGCCGGAGGACCGTACGGCGATTTATGAGGAATGGTGCTCGTTCCTCAACTTTTTCGACAGCTCCATCCACTTTGAACTGTCTTTTGTGAATACGGCGACGGACAGCACCGAGTTCGAGAAAAGCATCCGCATCCCGTTCCAGAAAGACGGCTTTGACGATGTGCGCGCCGAATATTCCCAGATGCTCCGGCAGCAGCTGTCCAAGGGCAACAATGGCCTGACCAAGCGCAAATACCTGACCTTTGGTGTGTCCGGCGAGAGCATGCAGCAGGTCAAAGCCCGTCTGGACCACATCCAGAATGACCTGCTCAATAACTTTCATCGTCTGGGCGTGCAGGCAAAGCCTCTGGACGGCAGGGAGCGGCTGAAGCTCATGCATGGCATTTTCAATCTGGATGGTGAATCGAAATTCTATTTTGACTGGAAGAAGCTGGCTGCCGGTGGGCTGACGGTGAAGGATGCCATTGCGCCGACAGCATTCGCCTTTCAGAACAGCCGCACCTTTCAGATGGGCGGCATTTTCGGGGCGGTAAGCTATCTGTCCATTACGGCATCCGACTTGAGCGACCAGCTGCTGAAGGACTTTCTGGATATGGATTCCAGCCAGATTGTCACGATGCATGTGCAGTCTGTGGACCAGAACAAAGCCATCAAAAATGTCAAACGTACGATCACGGAGCTGGACCGCAGTACCATTGAGGAACAGAAAAAGGCCATCCGTGCCGGTTACGACATGGAAATTCTGCCGTCCGACTTGAAAACCTACGGCAGGGATGCCAAAGCTCTGCTGAAGAAACTGCAGAGCCAGAACGAGCGAATGTTTCTCGTGACCATTCTGGTGCTGAACACGGGGCGCACGGAGCAGGAGCTGGAAACCAATGTGTTTCAGGCTTCCAGTATTGCGCAGAAACACAACTGCAACCTGTGCCGCCTTGATTTTCAGCAGGAACAGGGGCTGATGTCCTCGCTTCCGCTGGCAGATTGTCAGGTGGAGATTCAGCGCGGACTGACCACCAGCAGCACAGCCATTTTTGTGCCCTTTACCACCTAGGAACTTTATCAGTCCGGGCGGGAATCGCTGTACTATGGACTGAACGCCCTCTCCAACAACCTTATCATGGTAGACCGTAAGCGGCTCAAGAACCCCAATGGCCTGATTCTGGGTACGCCCGGTTCCGGCAAATCCTTCTCCGCAAAGCGTGAAATTACCAATGCTTTTCTCGTGACCGATGATGATATCATTGTCTGCGACCCGGAGGCAGAGTACGCACCCCTTGTGGAGCGTCTGCATGGGCAGGTCATCTGCATCAGTCCGGCAAGTACCCAGTATATCAACCCGCTGGACATCAACAGCAATTACAGCGAGGAAGATAATCCGCTTGCCTTGAAAGCGGACTTTATTCTTTCTTTGTGTGAGCTGGTGGTGGGTGGCAAAGAAGGCCTGCTGCCGGTAGAAAAAACAGTCATCGACCGCTGTGTACACCTCATCTACCGCAAGTATTTCGCTGACCCCGCGCCGGAAAATATGCCGCTGCTGGAAGACCTGTACAATGCCTTGCTGCAGCAGGATGAAAAAGAAGCCCATCATGTAGCTGCCGCACTGGAAATCTACGTCAAAGGCTCTCTGAATGTGTTCAACCATCGTACGAATGTGGACATCAACAACCGCATCGTCTGCTTTGACATCAAACAGCTCGGCAAACAGCTCAAAAAGCTGGGGATGCTCATCGTTCAGGATGCCGTGTGGGGCCGCGTGACAGCAAACCGCAGCGCGGGAAAATCCACGCGATACTATGTCGATGAATTCCACCTTTTGCTCAAGGAAGCTCAGACAGCGGCCTATTCCATTGAAATCTGGAAGCGCTTCCGCAAATGGGGCGGGTTGCCGACAGCCATTACCATGGCAATCTTCCGCCCGGAAAGCGTAGCGTTCCTCAACCGGAACTGTTGGAGCAGCTGTATCAGAAATTCAACTGTGCTCGGCCCATGGATTATCACGGCCACAGCCTGTCTGTCAGCGATGTTATCCTGCTGAATCAGGCCGGAAAAATATCGGCACATTACGTTGACAGCATCGGCTTCCGGGAATTATCTGGTTTTCAGGATAAGCAGGAACGATCTTCGGTGCTGAGCCAACTCAAGGCGAAATGCGATATGCCGGAATGCAATCCCACAAAGTGCCGGAAGGGGAGGGATGACCATGCAATTTAACCATGATGAGCTGATGCTGATGATGCTCTACAATACCGGCACCCGGCAGGGGCTGGTGCGGGAGCTGCGGCTGATGCAGTGCTACCTGATGCCCGATGAAACCGCTCTGCGGGAACTGTCAGAGCAGGTCATTGAAAAGCTGAAACGGCTAACGGATGCCGAGTTTGCAGGACTGGAATTTCCAATGAACTGATTTTTGCCGCCTGCGGGCGGCGTACATAAGGGCTTTTGCATCCTGCAAAGGTATGCTATACTGAAGCTGACAGCTTTCAGGTCGCAGATAAAAGATGAGAGGTGCTTTTTATGGCAGGTTTGAAGGGAAAGACCGGTATCGTGACCGGCGGCAGCAGCGGGATCGGTTTCCAGATCGCAAATGTGCTGGCTCAGGCCGGTGCGACAGTTTATGTCATCAGCCGCACCGGCAAGCCCAAAGAGGGTGTAGGCGAAAGTGCACCGGGCGTTGTCCATCTGCGGGGTGACATCGGCAATGCAGAAGCTATGAAAACACTGGTGGCGGAGCTGGCCGCAAAGCATAACGGCTGCCTGAATTTTCTGGTAAACAATGCAGGCGTCAGCTATAAATGCCGGGCCGAGGACTTTCCCATGGAGCAGTTTGACAATATCATGAATGTGAATGTCAAATATCTGTTCCAGATGAGTGTGATTTGTTACCCCTATCTGAAGAAAAGTGCGGACAAGGGTCGCATCATCAACATCACCAGCATGAGCGCCCATCTGGGTTTCAGCGAGGTGGTGCCGTACTGTGCCAGTAAGGGCGCTGTGCTGGCGATGACCCGCGCTCTGGCCGTGGAGTGGGCGCAGGACAACATCACCGTCAACGGCATTGCGCCGGGGTGGTTCCGCAGCAAAATGAACGAGCAGGTAGTGGACGCAGCCCGGGAGCAGAAAATTCTGAACCGGATGCCGCTGCACGCCTACGGTGACACCCGCGATTTGGGCAAGATGGCTGAGTTCCTGGTGGGCGATGGTGCCGCTTACATCACCGGACAGGATTTTGCCGTGGATGGCGGCGCACTGGCTTTCGGTTATTGAGAGGAGCTTCTCTGCAATTTTTCGGCAGCTTCGCTCGTATTCCAGATAAAGGAACCGAATTTCGTTGGCATAACGGAGGAACCATTATGGCAATCTTTGAAAAGACCATCCGAAACAAGAATTTTGACAAACTGCTTCGGAAACTGGAACAGGAAATTCCGGACAGCAGCTGGTCGGCCAATCTGGAAGCGGGCAGCGACTTCAAAGAGGGCGATGCCCGGTGCAGCGTTCGTGTGTTTGAACGGTATAGTATGATGGGCGGCAACCGCCTGAGCCTGACGTTGACCATGTTCCAGAATGGGGACAGTCCCATCCGGCTGTCTGCGATTACGGCGGGCGGCAGTCAGGCAGTGTTTTTCAAAGTGAATACCGTCGGAGAAGAATCCTTTCTGGAGGACGTAAAGAACCTGCTGGAAGAAATTTTGGAGGAGTAAAATGTTTTTTGGATGGTTTGACGCTATATTCAGCTTCATTTTCCCAATCCTGTTCCTGCTTTTTATTGGAATGTTTTTCTTTGCTCTAATTTCAAATCTCCGCACATGGAACAAAAACAACCACTCGCCGCGGCTTACCGTTCCGGCAACAGTGGTAGCAAAGCGCACCGATGTTTCGCATTCCAGCAGTGCCAATGCCGGAGATATGTCCGGTGCGCACGGATACGACACTAGCACATTTACATCGTACTATGTGACTTTTCAGGTGGAGAGCGGCGACCGCATGGAATTTACCGTAAGTGGTTCGGACTACGGAATGCTTGTGGAGGGTGACATCGGTAAGCTGAGTTTTCAGGGTACCCGTTATCTTGGATTCGAGCGGAACTGAACATCCCTGTTCAAATTGATAGCTCGGAATTTGACAAAGGAGTGTGATTATATGGGTAAAGCGATTTTGGCAGCAATCGTTACATTGATTGTTGGTTATTTAGGTATGGTCGTAGGACTTGAACTTTTAGGTAATTGGGTTGAGTTTGGATTGCTCATTGCTATTGCAGTAATGGGTGCTTTTATCATCTACTTCAATGACAAGAAGTAAGACAATTCCAGTTTGGAGAATTGAAAAAACGGAATTTACCTATTAAGACATATAAACTCTTGACAATAAAACTCCTATATAGTATGTTTTTAATAAACTACTATATAGGAGTTTTTGCATGGAAATGAATGGAGGATTTCTTGTCACCAAAATAAAACAGCTTGGAGACCGGATTTTCGAGAAGATTCTCAGTGAAAAGAATATTGATGCGTTTAATGGAGCCCAAGGGCGTATTCTTTATGTGCTGTGGCAGGAGGATGGTATCTCAATCAGGTCACTCTCGGTCAAATGCGGATTAGCGATAACATCTCTTACTACGATGCTGGAAAGAATGGAAAATCAAGGGCTGATAAGCCGTGTTCAGTCTGAAACGGACAAAAGGAAAACGCTCCTGTTTCTGACTGAGAAAGCACATGCCTTAAAGGGCGAGTACGATTCTGTATCTGATGAGATGGGCAGTATTTACTACAAAGGTTTTTCAGAGGAAGAAATCACCCGGTTTGAGGAATGCCTCGACCGTATCAGAAAGAATCTTGAGGGTTGGCAGGAATCATGAGTATTTGTATCAAAGATCAGATTCAGAACATGAATATCGTCATCGGCTGCACAGTGGGGTGTGCATATTGCTATGCCCACAATAATGTGAAACGCTGGCATATGATTGATGACTTCGCTGACCCTGAATTCTTTCCGGGTAAGCTCAAGATGATGGAAAAGAAACGTCCGCAGAACTTTCTTCTTACCGGCATGAGCGATCTCTCCGGATGGAAGCCGGAATGGAGAGACGAGGTATTTGCAAAGATCCGTGAAAATCCACAGCATCAGTTTCTGTTTCTGACCAAGCGACCTGATTTGCTGGATTTTGATACCGATCTGGAAAACGCATGGTTTGGCGTTACGGTGACGAGGAAAGCAGAACTGTGGCGTATCGACGCCCTTCGGAAAAACGTCAGAGCAAAACATTACCATGTTACCTTTGAGCCGTTATTCGACGATCCCGGCACAGTTGACCTTTCCGGAATCAACTGGATCGTTGTGGGCACCATGACCGGAGCTCAGAGCAGGAAGATTCATACGGAGCTGGAATGGGCATGGTCTCTGGCGGACCAGGCAGATAAGCTCGGCATTCCGGTGTTTATGAAGGAAGACCTTGTCCCTATCATAGGGGATGAAAATATGATTCAGGAAATGCCGGAAGAATTTAATAAAGTGTTAGAGGTACAGAAATCATGGAGGAAGTAATAAACGGAATCCTCATTCGTGAGGTGGAAACAAAGAACATCATGACTAAGTCTAGTCTGCCAGTAGGCGGTTACTCGGTCAATCCCTATGTGGGCTGTACACATGCCTGCAAGTATTGCTATGCTTCTTTTATGAAGCGCTTTACCGGGCACACGGAAGAATGGGGCACTTTTCTTGATGTGAAGCATTGGCCGAAAATTAAAAATCCGAAGAAATATGCCGGACAGCGGGTGGTCATCGGTTCTGTGACAGATGGCTACAATCCACAGGAGGAGCAATTCGGGAATACCAGAAAACTTCTGGAGCAGCTGATCGGCAGTGACGCAGATATTCTGATCTGCACAAAGTCGGATCTTGTGGTACGGGATATTGATCTGCTGAAGAAGCTTGGACGTGTAACCGTTTCATGGTCGATCAACACACTGGATGAAAATTTCAAGAACGATATGGACTCTGCTTCGAGCATTGAGCGGCGTATCGCTGCTATGAAGCAGGTATATGAAGCAGGTATCCGTACAGTCTGTTTCGTATCCCCGGTATTTCCCGGTATCACGGATTTTGAAGCAATCTTTGAGCGGGTAAAGGATCAGTGCGATCTGTTCTGGCTCGAAAATCTCAATCTTCGAGGCGGTTTCAAAAAGACAATTATGGATTATATCGCCGAAAAACATCCTGATCTTGTACCACTTTACGACGAGATCTATAACAAGCATAACCGCAGCTACTTTGAAGCACTTGAAGTAAAAGCTGCGGAAATGGCTAAGAAGTATGATTGTCCCTTTGTGGATAATGAAATGCCTTATGGAAGAGTCCCGCAGGGACATCCGGTAATCGTGGATTATTTCTATCATGAGGAAATCCGAGGGACAGAGAATACCGGAAAAAGAAATCGCTAACTTCCAGTTTATCAAATAAGTAAATCATTCCATACCTCTGCGGGCAGCGATGAAACGGCTGCCCGCTCTTTTTCATATAGAAAACCACAAGCTATGCTTGTGGAAGAATAGAGCCGTAGCGTTGAAACGGTAGAAAAAGAACCTCCTTTTGCTATAATTAGAAGCGGGTAACGCCAACCGCATACTAAAGCAAAAGGAGGTTCATCCATATGGACGAGAAAAGTTTATCACATACGAGCTGGAATTGCAAATATCACATAGTGCTAGTACCGAAATATCGCAGGAAAGTGATATACGGAAAGCTAAGAAAAGATATTGGAAAAATACTAAGGACACTATGCGATTACAAGCATGTAGAGATAATAGAAGCACACGCGATGCCAGACCATATCCATATGCTTGTGTCGATACCGCCCAA
>NZ_QULS01000013.1:75503-87204 GCF_003482185.1 Faecalibacterium sp. OM04-11BH | reverse complement strand
GAGCTTGTCTTTGATGTCAACTCGGCCTATTTTGACAATCATGGTGGCTACGAGTTCGCCAAGCAGTTCTATGAGGATGCCTACAAAGCAGCCGTTCAAATCGTGGGCGGTGAGCAGTATATTCTCTCGGCAGTCATGCACGCGGATGAGATCAACCGCGCCATGACCGAAGCACTAGGCCGCGAAGTTTACCACTACCACCTCCATGTGGTCTATGTTCCTGTGGTAGAAAAGCAGATCCTCTGGTCGAAACGCTGCAAGGACAAGGCACTGGTGGGCACCGTCAAGGAGACCGTCATGCAGGTCAGTCGGAGCAAGAAGTGGGCATCCAAGCCCCTGCTGGACGATGCCGGAAAGCCCGTGCTGCAAAAGAACGGCAAGCCAGTCCTGAAGAAGTCGTACAGCGTCCTGCAAGACGATTTCTTCAACTATATGCGTACTGCCGGGTACACCGATGTGGAGCGCGGCGAGCGTGGCAGCACCGAAGAACACCTGACTGTCACGCAGTTCAAAGTCCAGCGGGAGCAGGAACGTCTGGACAGCCTGACCGCCCAAGCCGACCAAAAGGCGCAGTCGCTTGCCAAAACCAGTCAGACCCTCTCCAAAAAGGAGAAGGAACTTGCCGCTGTGCAGAAAAAGGCCACGCTCACGAAAGAAGCCCTCATTCATGCGCGCGATCTGGATTATATCGGCAAACGCACCTTTCTCGGTAACTACTCGCTGACCGAAGAAGAATTTTCCAAGCTGAAAAAGCAAGCCGACCACGGCTATATGATGGACGTGGAGAACCGCCGCTTGAAAGAAGAACTTTCCACCGCCAAGAAGGAAGCTGCTCATTGGGGTCAAAAGTATCATGAACTCTGGTATGAAGTGAAGCCCTATCTGGACGCGCTCCACCGTGCGCCTGAACTGGTGCGCAGCTTTCTGGAAAAGATTCTCGCCCTCAAGCAGGAGCGCACCATGAATGTGCCGCAGAAAAACCGCAAGCGTGGGCAGGATATGGAACTTTGAGTTTCGGAGGATACCATTTGAACAAAAAGAAGAAGTCGAACAAATCCGGCTACCCGGATGAAGCAATCAAGACCCTTGCGCGTTGCTTTTATCCCTCCATGGTTGAGTTTTTCAACAGCGAGGAAGGCCAGCGTGAATACGAGGAATGGCTGAAAGAGCAGGAAACTCTACAAGCCTTGCCTGTTGCAGCATAAAAACAGCAGGACGCTCCCAGTAAAGGGAACGCCCTGCCTTATATAGATGTGTCTCACCGAGGTGTGTCCAGTTGGGCACACCTCTTATTTTTTTGCCCTTAATCTTCTAACCCATGGCTTCCGGTCACATTCTTTAAGTACTCCTCCGGGTCACCGTTCAGAATCAAATCCGCATATCCCAGCGGGTCATTGTAGATAAGGTAGTCCAATTCCGTCTGCTGTGCCATAGTCACATTCAGTGCATCCTCAACCCCGGTGCAGTCAATGGAAATTTTTCTCCCATCTTGGAGAGTCAACTCCACGCACCCGGTATCCATGTTGAACGAACAGGCTCTTGCATCGTACTTCATAATCGCATCCTCCAATTCTCGTTATCGGCTTACGGTCTATGACAAGGCATCAGAGTTTTGCGCCGTCCACGGGAGCCTTCATTGCTGTACCCAAAGAAAACGAAAAATCCGAACCCTTCTCCAATCGGAAACAGGTTCGGATTTTTCTTGTTTGGTGGGCGCGGGTGGATTCGAACCACCGAAGCTGAAAGCAGCAGATTTACAGTCTGTCCCCATTGGCCACTCGGGAACACGCCCATATTCTTTTGTTGTGCATCCGTTTGCCGGACGACTTGTTTATTTTAGCATGAGAAAGGGGTTTTGTCAACTACCTTTTTTCACTTTTTCGGCACTTTTTTCAGCATACTTTCTGCCCCCGTCCGCCGCGCTTTATCTGGTTGAATTGCATCCTGTTTTATGTTAAAATAATGTAAAGATTTTACAGGCAGGAGTAGGTCATTGCATGGAGTCAACAATCAACGCCGCCCCGCAAATTTTTATCGACCGGGAAAAAATGCTGCGCGGCCATCGGCATTACTGGGTGCTGCGGCGTGCACAGGACATCGTATTCTCCCTGCTGGCGCTGATCTTGCTTGCGCCGCTGGCGCTGGTGATCAGTCTTGCCATCGTGCTGGACAGCCCCGGAGACGGAGCCATTTTCCGGCAGCGGCGGGTAGGACGGGACGGCAAGCTGTTCTGGCTGTATAAGTTCCGCACCATGTGCCCGGACGCTGAGAAGCGGCTGAACGAATTGTTGAAGCTGAACCAGATGGACGGCCCGGTGTTCAAGATCAAGGGCGACCCCCGCATTACCCGGGTGGGACGTTTTCTGCGCAAGACCAGTCTGGACGAGCTACCCCAGCTGCTCAACGTGCTGCGGGGCGATATGAGCATCGTGGGACCGCGCCCCGCACTACCCCGGGAGGTAGAGCTGTACAGCGACTACCAGCGCCAGCGGCTGTACGTCACACCCGGACTGAGCTGCTACTGGCAGATCACACCCCACCGTAACGAGATGAGCTTTGACGAGTGGGTGGCGCTGGATCTGAAATACATTCAGGAGCGCAGCTTCTGGGTGGACTGGAAGATCATCTTCCTCACCGTCCGCGCCATGTTCATGAAATACGGAGAGTGACAAAAGCGCCTGTTGTGCATCCGCACAACAGGCGCTTTCGTTACGTTTATTTCAGCACCGCACCCAGATTTGCACTGGTGACCATGCGGGCGTAGCGGCTGAGCCAGCCGGTCTTGATGTTGGGCTCCGGCGCAACGTACTTTGCCTTGCGCTCGGCCAGCACTGCATCGCTGACCTCCAGCGTGATGGAGGCGTTGGGGATATCGATGGTGATAGTATCCCCTTCTTCGATCAGGCCGATGGGGCCGCCGGAGGCCGCCTCCGGGCTGACGTGGCCGATAGCAGCACCACGGGATGCGCCGGAGAAGCGGCCATCGGTGATGAGCGCCACCGTCTTATCCAGCTTCATACCGGCCAGCGCAGAGGTGGGGTTGAGCATCTCCCGCATGCCCGGGCCGCCCTTGGGGCCTTCGTAGCGGATGACCACCACATCGCCCGGGACGATCTTGCCTGCGTAGATGGCGGCAATGGCTTCCTCCTCGCTGTTGAACACCCGCGCCGGGCCGGAATGCTGCTGCATCTCCGGGGCGACAGCGCTGCGCTTGACAACGCAGCCGTCCGGGGCAATGTTGCCCCACAGGATCTGCAGACCGCCGGTCTCAGAGTAGGGGTTCTCGATGGGACGGATGGCCTTTTCGTTCAGGATATGGGCACCCTTGATGTTCTCGCCAAGGGTCTTGCCGGTGACGGTGGGCACATCCAGATCCAGCAGGCCCTTCTTGGCCAGCTCTGCCTGTACTGCCGGGATGCCGCCCGCCGCGTACAGATCCGGCATGTGGGTGGGGCCTGCCGGTGCCAGATGGCACAGGTTGGGGGTCTTGGCGCTGATCTCGTTGAACAGCTTCAGATCGATGGGCACACCGGCCTCGTAGGCGATGGCCAGCAGGTGCAGCACCGTGTTGGTGGAGCAGCCCAGCGCCATATCACAGGTCAGTGCGTTGCGGATGGAGCGCTCGTTGATGATCTGGCGCGCGGTGATGCCCTTGCGCACCATCTCCATCACTGCCATACCGGCGTGCTTTGCCAGCTGCAGGCGCTTGGAGTACACAGCCGGGATGGTGCCGTTGCCGGGCAGTGCGATGCCGATGGCTTCGCACAGGCAGTTCATGCTGTTGGCGGTGTACATACCGGAGCAGCTGCCGCAGCTGGGGCAGCAGTTGCAGGTGCAATCCTCCAGCTGCTCGTCGGTGATCATACCGGCCTTATAGGCACCCACGGCCTCGAACATCTTGGAAAGGCTCACTTCCTCGCCGCCGTAGCTGCCGGCCAGCATGGGGCCGCCGGAGCAGACCACAGCGGGCACATCCATGCGCACCGCTGCCATCACCATGCCGGGCACGATCTTATCGCAGTTGGGCACCAGCACAAGGCCGTCCAGCTGGTGTGCCATCAGCATGGTCTCCACGCTGTCGCAGATCAGCTCGCGGGAGGCCAGAGAGTACTTCATGCCCACATGACCCATGGCGATGCCATCGCATACGCCGATGGCGGGGATCAGGATGGGGGTACCACCGGCCATCTGCACACCGGCCTTGACAGCCTCGGCGATCTTATCCAGATTCATGTGTCCGGGCACGATCTCGCTGTAGGCGCTCACCACGCCGATGAGGGGGCGCTCCAGCTCCTCCGGGGTGTAGCCCAGCGCATAAAACAGGCTGCGGTTGGGCGCGCGCTCCGAGCCCTTAGTCACGTTGTCACTTCTCATTGCAAATCCTCTTTTCTGATAAAACCCTCTCCGTCACGGCTGCGCCGTGCAACCTCTCCCGAGAGGGAGAGGTTTTCGCGGAGGAGCTATAAGATTCCCTTTTCAACAAAAACTCCCCCTTTCGGGGGAGCTGACCGCCGAAAAGCGGTCTGAGAGGGTTTTCCTCTTACTTCTTCAGCCAGCTCATCATGCCGCGCAGCTCAGCACCCACCTTCTCGATGGGCAGCTCAGCCTCCATACGGCGCTTGGCAAGGAAGTGCACCTTGCGGCCGCCCTTGGGGCTCATCTCGGTCAGGAACTCGGAGGCAAAGGTGCCGTCCTGGATCTCGGTCAGAACCTTCTTCATCTCCTTGCGGGTCTCCTCGGTGATCAGGCGCTTGCCGGTGCGGTAGTCGCCGTACTCAGCGGTGTTGGAGATGGAGTAGCGCATCTTGGAGAAGCCGCCCTCGTTGATCAGGTCAACGATCAGCTTCATCTCGTGGCAGGTCTCAAAGTAGGCCATCTCGGGCTCGTAACCGGCCTCCACCAGCGTATCGAAACCGGCGTGGATCAGCTCGGAAACACCGCCGCACAGCACGGCCTGCTCGCCGAACAGATCGGTCTCGGTCTCCTCCTTGAAGGTGGTCTGCAGGATGCCTGCACGGCCTGCGCCGATGCCGGAAGCATAGGCCAGAGCAATGTCCTTGGCCTTACCGGTGTAGTCCTGCTCCACGCAGATCAGAGAGGGGCAACCCTCGCCCTCGGTGTACAGGCGGCGCACGATGTGGCCGGGGCCCTTGGGAGCGATCATGATGACGTCCACGTTCTTGGGGGCGGTGATGGTCTTGAAGTGGATGTTGAAGCCGTGTGCAAAGGCCAGTGCCTTGCCCTCGGTCATATAGGGAGCCACCTGCGTGTTGTAGATATCGGCGCACAGCTCATCGGGCACCAGCATCATAACAACGTCACCGGCCTTGGCAGCCTCTTCCACTTCCATCACCTTGAAGTTTTCGTGGGTGGCAGCGAACTCAGAAGCCTTTGCCCAGTGAGCAGAGCCCTTGCGCAGGCCGACCACAACGTTGACGCCGCTCTCGGCCAGATTCTCAGAGTGTGCATGACCCTGGCTGCCGAAGCCGATGACAGCGACGGTCTTGCCGTCCAGCACGCCGAGGTTGCAGTCGGAATCGTAGTATTTCTTGATAGCCATAATCGTTAGTCTCCTTTTACATTAACTGGTTGGTTTATCTTCCGGTCTTGTATGCTCTGTTCTATCTTTCGCTCACCCTGAGCGGAAAAGCAATGTGATTTATGCCCGTCTTGCGCCCGGCGGGGGCAGCTGGACGGAGCGCACCTCCTGCGGCGGCTTCTGGATATGCTGGTGCATCCCGCCGCGCTCCAATGCGGTAACGCCGGTGCGGCACTGCTCAAGGATGTTGTAACCCTCGAACATTTTCAAAAATGCGTCCAGCTTGTCCGGCCGGCCGATGAGTTCAAACACCATGCTGTCCGGGGAAAGATCAATGATCTTTGCCTTGTAGATGCAGGCGATCTCCCGCAGCTCTGTGCGGTTGTGCACGTCCGATTCCACCTTGAGCAGCAGCAGCTCCCGCTCCAGCGCTTTTTCGCTGTCCAGCACGAACACCTGCCGGGCGACTTCCAGCCGCTCGGTCTGCAATACCAGCTGCTGCAAAGCCTTTTCGTCGCTGGTAATGGTCACCGTGATGCGGCTGACTGCCGGGTCGTTGGTGGCGGACACCGTAAGGCTGTCGATATTGAAGCCGCGGCGGCAGAACAGGCTGGACACCCGGGCCAGAACGCCGCTCTGGTTGTCCACCAGCAGGCTGATGACCCTGCGCTGATCAGATTCCATGATGCTGTGTCCTCCTTATTCCATGATGATGTCGTTGATATCGCCGCCGCCGGGGATCATGGGCAGCACCTTTTCGTCCTTGTCAATGATGCACTCGATCCAAGTGGGGCCTTTCTGCTGCAAGGCATCTGCAAAGGCTTCCTGAAACTCCGGCAGATTGGTGCAGCGGTAGCCCTTCAGGCCAAAGCCATCTGCCAGCTTGACAAAATCGGTCTTGCGGTGGGGGTCGGTCTGGCTGTAACGCTTGCCGTAAAAGCTGGTCTGCCACTGGCGTACCATGCCCAGCACCGAGTTATTGAAGATGACCGTGATGATGGGCAGCTCGTAGCTGACGGCGGTGCAGGCTTCGTTCAGGTTCATGTGGAAGGAGGCGTCACCGGTAAACATCACCACACGCTGCTGGCGTCCCAGTGCCATCTGGGCACCAATGGCGGCACCGTAGCCAAAGCCCATGGTGCCAAGGCCGCCGCTGGTGATAAAGCCACGGCTCTTGGTGTGGCGCAGGTACTGCGCCGCCCACATCTGGTGCTGACCCACATCGGTAACATACACGGCGTCGGGGCCGCACTGGTTGCACACCTCGCCGATGACCTGATGGGGCATCAGCCGGGTGGGGTCGGACACGGGGTGGTAATCCTGCGCCTGCCAGCTCTGGATCATCGTCATCCAGTCCGGGTGCTTGGCGGGCTTGATCTGGGGCAGCATGGCGTTCAGCACATAGGCTGCATCGCCCACGATGGAAAGATCCACATCCACGTTCTTGCCCAGCTCGCTGGCGTCAATATCGATCTGGATGATGGTGGCGTTTTTGGCAAAGGTCTTGGGGTTCAGCGCCACGCGGTCGGAAAAGCGGGTGCCCACCGCGATGAGCACATCGCACTCTGCCACCGCCCGGTTGGAGGTGTAGCAGCCGTGCATACCCAGCATCCCCAGATTCATCGGGTCACCGTAGGGCACAACGCCTGCCGCCATCAGGGTGTAGGTGGCGGGGATCTCCGCCTTGTGCAGCAGATCCCGCAACGGCTGGCAGCTGGCTGCGCTGCGCACGCCGCCGCCAAAGTACACCAGCGGACGCTGGGCGGCGTTAATGAGGTCTGCCGCCCAGTGCACCTGCTCCTCATTATAGGTAGTCACGGTGCGGATGGGCTCCGGCTGCTTGGGGGTGAACTCGCACACCGCTGCGGTCACGTCCTTGGGGATATCCACCAGCACCGGGCCCTTGCGGCCGCTCTGTGCAATGCGGAAAGCTGCCCGCATGGTGTCGGCCAAGTCCTCTACCCGGCGCACCGTGAAGTTATGCTTTGTGATGGGCACCGTGATGCCCTCAATGTACGCTTCCTGAAAGCCGTCCTTGCCGATGCTGCTGGTAGGCACATTGCCGGTAAAGGCCACCATGGGCACCGAGTCCATATAGGCGGTTGCAATGCCGGTGACCAGATTGGTGGCACCCGGGCCGCTGGTGGCCAGCACCACGCCGGTGCGGCCGGTGGCGCGGGCGTAGCCGTCCGCTGCATGGGCTGCGCCCTGCTCGTGGGCGGTAAGCACATGGGTGATGCGGTCGGCATTTTTATACAGCTCGTCGTAAAGGTTCAGCACAGCGCCGCCGGGATAGCCAAAAAGAGTGTCCACTCCCTGCTCGCACAGGACCTCTACAAAGATCTGAGAACCATTCAACTGCATGGTGTTGCTCCTATTCCTGTTCCACTTCTTATCCATTCCCTCAGGGAGAGCTTTTGAAAAAGAAAAAGCCCTTGTCCCCTGCTTCTTTCAAGAGACAAAGACCTTGTAACATCAAGCTCTCTGCGGTACCACTCTCGTTGGCGTGCTGTGCACACCCTCTCACGGGCTTCCAACAAAGCCCTGCACGGTAACGGCTGCAACCGGCGCTGCTTACAGGAGTTTTACACCCGTTGGGCAGGCTGCTCCGGGATGATTTTCCGCACGAAACGCTGACTGCCTTGCACCAGACGGCAGCTCTCTGAACAGTGGGGATCGTGTGGTACTTTTTCCCATCTGCGCATTTGTTGATGTAAATTATACTATAAACCGGGCTTTTGTCAATCGACAATTTGTAACCTGAATCAGCCCAAAGATGAAGCATTTTTAACACCCCTTGCATCCCCGCCCGAACCGCTGTATACTTTTGATATCCGCGTACCTGCGTTTTGTAAGGTATGTGCTATTGGAGAGGAAAAGGAATCGACCGATGAAACTGAGAGAATGGAATGCCCATCTGCATGGGCTTGTTGTGTTCCGTGCCCTGCTGAACGACCCTGTTGTGGCAAGACTTTTAGACCTGACCGACCGCATGGAGGCGGGCTGCTCCTCCTACGGCCCGGTGTGCGATGCCGTAGCCGCCTTTGAGGCCGCTTTGTTCGAGTACACCACCAACTGGGGCAGCTACCTGAGCAATGCTGTGCTGGAGGCCGAGACCATCTGCGTGCGGCAGGCCGCTGCCGGGCAGCTGGACGCGCTGCTGCAAAGCGCCCTGGACAGCGAGCTACAGTTTTTGCAGCAGCTGTGCGGGCTGACGCTGGACGAGCTGTTCCAGACCGCCTACTCGGAGCAGGCGCAGCGGCCGGAACTGGCTTTCCTGCCCCGGTGGCAGACCTGTGAGCTCGACCTTACCGCCGCCTACGCCCAGCGCATGAGCGAGGTGGGCAAAAAGGGCTACGGTATGTTCGCAAAGCACCATGTATTCACGGTGGAAAACGGCCAGCTTGTGCCGGTAAAGTACCCCGACCCGCAGCGCCTTTCTGAGCTGCCCGGCTACGAAAAGGAGCGGGAAAAGGTGATTGCCAACACAAAGGCGCTGCTGGCCGGGATGCCCGCCAACAATGTGCTGCTGTACGGCGACGCCGGTACCGGCAAATCCAGCGCGGTAAAGGCCATTGCCAACGAGTTTGCGCCCGAGGGACTGCGGCTGGTAGAGGTAAAAAAGAACCAGCTGTACCAGATCCCCGACCTGATGGACAAGCTGGCGGCAAACCCGCTCAAGTTCATCCTGTTCATCGATGACCTGAGCTTTACCGCCAACGACGACAACTTTGCCGCCTTGAAGGCCATCTTGGAGGGCAGCGTAGGCGGACGCGCCCAGAACATTGCAGTGTACGCCACCTCCAACCGCCGCCACCTCATCAAGGAGACCCTCTCGGACCGCACCGGCGACGACATCCATGAAGCCGACACCCGGCAGGAGCTGATGAGCCTTTCCGCCCGGTTCGGCCTGACGGTCACCTTCCAGCGGCCGGAAAAGGCACGGTTCGAGACCATTCTGGAAGAGCTGGCAAAGCAGCACAACATCCAGATGCCCACCGAGCAGCTGCTGCTCAAGGCCGAGGCCTTTGCCCTGCGTGCCGGTGGCCGCAGCCCCCGGGTGGCCAAGCAGTTCATCGAGCAATGCGAGGCCGGTGTGCAGAAGTAAAAACCGGTTTTCCGAACATGATGCCAAAAAACGGGACACCAAAGCATCCGCAGATGCTCCGGTGTCCCGTTTTTCTTGTCTTATTTTTCGCTCAGTCCCGCACAGCGATGCACTCGATCTCCAGCTTTGCCCCCTTGGGGATGGCTGCCACCTGCACGCAGCTGCGGGCGGGGAACGGCTCGGCAAAGGCCTTGGCGTACTCTGCGTTCACTGCGGCAAAATCGTTGATGTCAGCCAGAAAGATCACCGTCTTGACCACGTTGTTCATGGAAAGCCCAGCCTCGGCCAGAATCGCCTTCAGGTTGGCAAGGCTCTGTGCGGCCTGCTGCTCCACGGTATCAGCCATGGTGCCGGTGGCGGGGTCTACCGGGATCTGCCCGGACACAAACACCATATTGCCCAGATCCAGTGCTTGACTGTAAGGGCCGATAGCGGCAGGTGCGTTGGTGGTAGATACGACTTTCATAGTATATTTTCTCCTCTATATTACTTTAAGTTTAATGCAAGTTCTCTTTTCGCTCAGGCAAACGATAAAGTTTACACCCGCTCGGTGACCAGCTGGAAGCCGGCCTTAGTCAGCTCGGTGCGGATCTGCTCGATCTGAGCGGCATCGCGGGTCTCCAGCGTCAGCTTGAGGAAGCAGCTGGAGATGGGCATATTGGGGTCGGAGCCGTCATGCTGCACAGACACCACATTGCTGCCGCAGCGGGATACCACCTCGGCCACCTTTTTCAGCTGGCCGGGCTTATCCTCCAGTGCAATGGTCAGGTTTGCCTTGCGGCCGCTCATAACAAGACCGCGGGTGATGACGCGGTTCAGGATGTTTACATCAATGTTGCCGCCGGAGATGACACAGGCCACCTTTTTGCCCTCCACCGGCAGCTTGTGGAACAGCACTGCCGCCACCGGCACAGCGCCTGCACCCTCGGCCACCAGCTTCTGGTTCTCCATCAGGGAGAGGATGGCCGCCGCCGTCTCGTCCTCGGTCACGGTAACGATATCGTCCACATACTGCTCGCACAGCTGGTAGGTCAGCTCGCCCGGGGTCTTGACCTGAATGCCGTCCGCAAAGGTGGAAGCAGCTTTCAGGGTCTGGTACTTGTGCTCGTGCAGGCTGCGGTACATACTGGGGGCACCCTCGGCCTGTACGCCGTACACCTTGACCTCCGGCCGCAGGGTCTTGATGGCAAAGGCAATACCGGAAATCAGTCCGCCGCCGCCCACCGGCACCACCACAGCGTCCACATCCGGCAGCTGATCCAGAATTTCCAAGCCAATGGTTCCCTGCCCGGCGATGACCTGCTCGTCATCGTAGGGGTGGATAAAGGTCATGTCGTACTCCTTTTGCAGCTGCACGGCCTTGTCGTGGGCTTCGTCGTAGGTGCCGGGCACAAGGCAGACCTCCGCGCCCAGATTTTTGGTGTTCTCCACCTTCATCAGGGGCGCGCCGTCCGGCATACAGACGATGCTGCGGATGCCGCGCCGGGTAGCCGCCAGCGCCACGCCCTGCGCATGGTTGCCCGCAGAGCAGGCAATCACGCCCTTGGCGCTCTCCTCCTCGGAAAGCTGGCTGATTTTATAGTAAGCGCCCCGCACCTTAAAGCTGCCGGTGGCCTGCAGGTTCTCGGTCTTAAGGTACAGCTGGCAGTCCTTGGACAGCTTGGGGGCTTCGATGAGGTCGGTCTTGCGGGCAACGTCCTTCAGCACAAAGGCGGCGTGGTAGATCTTATCCAGAGTCAGCATGACAGATACTTCCTTTATTTTTTCGTGATGTCATCCAGTATAAGTTACGAAAATTGTTTTGTCAAATGAATTTCATTCACGATAAAAGGCATAAAAAAGAGAAAGGCAGTGGTAAAGCGCCACCGCCTTTCTCTTTTTATTCTCATTACCGCCCACGGCCACCGCCGCCGCCGTGGCTGGAGCCGCCGCCCATGCCGCCGAAGCCGCCGCCAAAGCTGCCGCCGCCGAAACCGCCGCGTCCGACACCGCCCCCGAAGGAGCCGCCGCCCATGCCGCCAAAGCCGCCGCCGCGCGGAGGCCGAGGGCCACGG
>NZ_QULS01000013.1:0-75493 GCF_003482185.1 Faecalibacterium sp. OM04-11BH | reverse complement strand
CGGGAGCCGCCGTAGAAGCCGCCCGGTGGGGGCGGCGGCGGGCCGCGACGTCTGCGAGGAGGCCGCGGCCCACCGAAGCACCACAGCCAGCCGCAGGGGCTGGCAAAAACATAGGCCATCGACCGGATAATGACGATGAGCAGCACAACACTGACCACAAGGGTCAGGATGTCGGTCAGGGCGCTGCCGCCGCTGCTCTGCTCGCCTTGATAGCCGGGCTGCACGGTGGTGCCGTTGCCGGTGCCGCCGGAAAGGCTGACCCCGTAGATATCCGCAATGGTGTTTGCCACGTTCCGGGCACAGGTGGTCACTGCGCCGTCATAATCCTTTGCGGCGAACTGATCCTCCATGGTCTGGGCGATGGCACTGGACTGCTTTGCCAGCGTGGTGTTGCGGAAGCCATCGCCATAGGTCAGGTAGTAGTCGCCGTCCGCATACTGCGACGACTCCATCACCAGCAGGATCAGAACGCCGTTGTTCTGGGAGGACGAACCGATGCCCCATGCGTTGAAAGCCTGTGTTGCGTAATCCTCTGTAGAATCATTGCCTGTGTATTCTACTGTCAGTACACCGATCTGCGCGCCGCTGCAGCTGGATTCCAGCTGGGCGTTCAGTTCGGTGATGGTCTGCACGGTGCTGCTGCTCAGCACACCGGCACCATCCACCACGCACTGATCTTTGGGCAGGCTGGGCAGCTGGGCGGCAAAGGCCGCCGGGCACAGCACCGCCGCGCTGACCACCACGGCCAGCACCAGTGCACTGATGCGTTTTGCAAAGTTTTTCATGCGAAGGGCTCAACCTCCTTCACGCCGGACAAAGCTCCCAGTACACTGGCCGGGAAGCCGCCGACATCCTTTTGATATTCATACACCGCCGTATTATACTGCAAGGTGCCGATGATGGTGGCTGCGCTGTTGAACTGGCCGTACTGCCCCTGCACCGCGCCCATCTTCATGGGGTCTGCGGCCTGCTCCTGCAATTTTGCATACAGCTGGTCGATGGCGGTGCCCAAAGTCTCGTTGTCCTCATAGAGGGCATGGAGCCGGGTCTTGCCTGCCTTCACGCCGTCCAGGTCGTTGCTGAACGCCGTCAGTGCATCCTGTGCAGTCAATACTTCAGCATTATCTGCCCCCAGCGTATTGCTGGCGGTGGTGATAATGTTCGCCGCCGTATTTTCCCGGGTGGTCAGCTCCTCGCTCAGGTTATAGCCGTTGTCGGCGGCGACCCCTGCGGTGAACCACTGGCGGGCGGTGTTGTGTTTGCCGCGCAGCTTGGCGCTGCCAAAGCCGAAAAAGGCGGCCAGCATTACCACTACGCTCAAAGCCAGCGCCGCCGCCCGGGTGGAAAGCGCAGCGGGCAGCTTTGCTTCCAGTGCGGCCAGCTTCTGCTGGCGGGGCGTCAGCGTTACGGCCTGCTCCGGCTTTGCTTTTTCGCGGTAGCTGCCCGCGTCAAAGCCGCCGGGAGCGGTTTGTTTGTTCTGAGAAAAATCAGCGTTTGCCATTTCAGCTCCGGATCTCCATCATTTTGGTTTTCAGCTCGTCCTCGATGCGGGTCAGTTCCTGCTCGGCGGCAACGCGCTTTGCACGGCCCTCGCTCTGGATCTTGTTCAGCTCGTCCAGCGTCTCGATCAGGCTCTTGTTGGTCTGCTGCAAGGTCTCGATATCCACGATGCCGCGCTGGCTCTCCTTGGCGGTCTCGATGGTGCCCAGCTTCAGCGCCTCGGCGTTCTTCTTCAGCAGGTCGTTGGTCATGTTGGTCACAGCGCGCTCAGCCTGCATGGCCTGCTGGCTGTGTGCCAGACCCAGTGCCAGCACCATCTGGTTCTTCCACAGCGGGATGGTGTTCACGATGGTGGACTGGATCTTTTCCGCCATCATGGTATTGTTGTTTTGCAGCAGACGGATCTGGGGGCCCATCTGCAAGCTGATGTTGCGGGTCAGCTCCAGATCATACAGCTTTTTCTCAAAGCGCTCGCACTGATCGGCAAGGTCGCGGGCGGCCTGTGCGTCCTCCGGCAGACCGGAGGCCTTGGCCTTATCCATAGCCTGCTGCAATTCGTTGGCACGCACGTCAGCCAGCTTTTTCTTGCCGGCAAGAATATACATGCTCAGCTCCTTGAAGTAGGCCATGTTCAGCTCGTACATCTTGTCCAGCATGGCGATGTCCTTGAGCAGCTGCACCTGATGGGCTTCCAGCATGGACTGGATCTTTTCCACGTTAGTCTCGGTCTTGTCGTACTTGGTCTTGAGGGCATCCAGCTGGCTGGTTTTCTTTTTGAAGAAGCCCATAATGCCCTTCTGCTGTTCCTCGTTGGCGTCAAAACTCTTCAGCTCGCCGATGAGGTCGGTGATCATATCGCCCACCTCGCCCAGATCCTTGGTGGACACCTTGGAGAGAGCGGCTTCAGAAAAATCGCCGATCTTCTTCTGGCAGGCAGAGCCATACTGCAGCACCTGCTGGCTGTTGGTGATATCGATCTTCTGGGCAAACTGATCCACCATGGCCTGCTCCTCGGGGCTCAGCTTCACCTGTGCTTCCGGGGCAGGGGCAGCGGCGGGCTTTTCCTCCTGCGGCACAGCGGCGGGGGTGGGGTCCAGCGTCAGGGTGGGCACTGCGGGGGCATCCAGATCAAAGTTCAGGGTATTGTCAGCCATAAGTGATTCCTTCCTTTCAAAATCCCGAGGGGATATTCCAGTTTTACTTGCTCAGACCCTGCCCCTTCAGCATATTCTGCAAAACGGTCAGGTCTGCGGACAGGTCCATGCTCTCTGCCGCGTACAGGGCATCCAGCTGGTTTTCAAAAGCCGTGGCAATGGAGGCGGCGTTGTGCTCCACCTCGGCGCGGATGGCGGCGGCGTTCTCGCCCCGCACACCCTGCTTTGCAAGCTTTGCGTACTGTTGCAAAACGTTTACGGCGTCCGGCAGATAGTAGTTGGCAAACCGGCGCACCTGCTTTGCCTTGGCGGGGTTTGCTTCCACGGCTTCCACAATGGAGCGTCCTGCCTTTTCCATGCGGGTCATAGCGGCGGACAGCTGCGGGTCGGGCAAAGCCTCGTTCAGCGCGTGCAGAGTGTCCAGCTTCTGCTGGATATCGGTCAGCATCTGGTCCACATCCTCCACACCGGTGTGGAAGGGTACTTCGTGCTCCACCACCCGGGGCGGGCAAAGCTTCTGTGCAACGCCAAAGGCCACGGCGGCACCGCCCAGCGCCACCAGCAGCGCCCATAATTTGTATACCGGCAGCACCGCGCACAGCACCACGAACACCAGCGCCATGGCGTAAAAAGGCAGTACGCTGGGCTTTTGGGTGCGGATGATCTTGCTCATGGTCATTTCTCCTTGTCCGGGGCAGTGCGCCCCTTATGATATCCATAATACAACGTCCGCAAAAAAACGCAAGTATCCCACAAAAGAATTTACAGCCTTGTCATCATTTTACGATCCAGTCCGCCAGCGCAGCGCCCCAAAGCTCCTCCAGCCGGGCGGGGCTGCAGGCGGCGTTGGCGGGGCTTGTACTAGGCAGACGGACAGCCGGGATGCCGGTAAGCGGCTGCTGATATTTTGTATAGATACGGTAGGCTGTGGCACCGTTGCAGAACACCGCCCGGATGGGTGCTTTGCGCAGCAGCCCGGCGATATCGTTGGGCACCACATCCCGGATGGAGGCATCCGATGCGCCGGTGATGGTGCAGCTTTCCAGCGTATCCCACAGCGCCAGCCCGTGGCGCAAAAGCAGCTGCTTTTTGGCGGCGATATCCTCCCGCACGGGCAGCGGCTCCCCGGTCAGCGCCGCCAGCAGCGGCCAGAACCGATTTTGCGGATGGCCGTAGTAAAAGGCCATCTCCCGGCTTTTGGGGCTGGGCCATGTGCCCAAGATCAGCGCCCGGCTGCGGTCATCATACACCGGTGCAAAGCTCATAAGCTGCCGCCTGCGCTTTCAATATTGCCCCATGCAGAGCCAAGATCCCTGCCGGAGGGCTCCGCGCGGGGGCCATCGAACCACAGTTCCTCGATCAGCGCCGCCACGCCGTCCTCCCGCACATCCCCGATGATCCGGTCGGCAGCGGCCTTGGCGTCCGGGGTGCCGTTTGCCATGCAGGCGCTCAAGCCTGCGGCCTTCAGCATCCCCACATCGTTGGAAGAATCGCCCACAGCCACGGCATCTGCCAGCGTAAGCCCCATCTGTGCACACAGGTCGGCAAGCCCTACGCCTTTATCCATGCCGCCGCGCACGATATCGTAGTAGCAGTAGCCGTCCGCGTTCTGCGCGCCCACCTGCATCCAGTGCAGGCCAAGGTAGCCGTATTTTTCGTGGAAGCGCTCCACCTCCTGCGGCGGCATGGCGGCAAAGGCGGCGTGGGGCATATCCACCAGATGCCTGTCCTGATCCTCGCCGTCCACGCAGTCCAGCCCGGGGCTGTTCATCCTCTGATAGCCGGTGTGCAGATACTCGTACTCGCAGTAGGCGTAATAGGCATCCCGGAAGTTGAATTGCAGCGGGTAGTTATAATCCTCGCAAAAATCCACCAGCACATACATCTCCTCGCTGGTAAGCGGATGCTCGGCTATCACGTTGCCCTGCCTGTCCACCACGCAGGCACCGTTGCAGGTAATGGCGTAGTCGTATCGGATGCCGCCCAGCTGGTTTTTGTCCCGGATGCCCGGGTAGGAGCGGCCGGTGCTGAGCACGAATTTACCCCCGGCAGCTTGCAGCTTTTTTACCGCCTTTACCACCGCCGGGCGGGGCTTTGCTTCTCCAAAGGGCATCAGCGTGTTATCGTAATCGCTTGCCAGAATCTTATATTGCATGGTCATCTCTCCTGTGTGCATCGTTTTCTCCCAGTATAACACATTTCAAAGTCCAGCGGGAGAGGGGGAAAAGAAAAATGGGACAGCAGAATGTCCGCAGGCATTCCACTGTCCCGAAATCCAAAATACTTTTATCTTCAGGCAAACACCGCCACGACCACCTGCATCGCCACGCCCACAAAGGCACCGGCGGCCCATGTCAGGCCGGTGATAAAGAGGTTCTGCTTCCACGAGGGGTTGGCGCGCCACAGCACAGCCAAGCCCACACCCGCACCGGTGCACAGCCCCGCCACAAGGCTGGAAAAGCGCAGCGCACCCTCCACATACAGCTGGGTCAGCAGCACGCTGGCGGCGCAATTGGGGATCAAGCCCACCAGAGCCGCCACCACCGGCTGGAAGAAGCCCATACCGCCCAGCATCTCGGCGAACACATCCTCGCCCACGCCCTCTACGATCATGCCAAACACCAGACTGAAGGCGAAGATAAACACAAAGATCTCCAGCGTGTGGCGCAGCGCCGCCTGCCAGATGGGCTTTTCGTTGCCCTCGGCATCGCTGTGTTCCTCGTGGCAGTCCACCTCGTCCGCGTGGCCGGTGTAGCCGCCCCGCAGACCCTTGGGCAGCACGCCCCGCAGGACAAAATCCAGCACAAAGCCCACCACGATGGCGTACACCACCTTGATGACCATCAGGACGGCCAGCTTATCCCAGTAAGCGGGCATGGAGACCAGCAGCGGGATCGCTTCGTCACTGGTGGCAAGGTACACCGCCATCAGCGTGCCCAGCGTGATGACCCGGGAGGCGTAGAAGTTGGACGCAATGGCGGAGAAGCCGCACTGCGGCACACAGCCCAGCACTGCACCCGGCACAGCGCCCCAGCGCCCGCCGCCTGCCAGCAGCGCTTCGATGCGCTCACCGTGGCGGTGCTCGATATACTCGATCAGCAGATAGGCCAGAAACAGAAAGGGCAGCATCTTGGCGGTATCCACCAAGGTTTCGCCCAAAACATCCAGAAACAGTTCCATAAATAATCGCTCCAAAGACCCGCATGGGGTCGTCTCTCAACAATTTGCAATCAGTTTGCATTTTCGTGCAGGGTAGATTATACACGATATGCTTCCCTATTGCAATACCAAATTGCAAATTGGTTGCAATTTTATGCTATGGAACGCTGCTGCGTGCAAAAAACACGATTTTGAATAGTCTCCGCTGCTTACAGATTGCGGCAGCCTACCTCCTCGCCCTCTCAGACGCTCCCGCAGCGCCGCGCTTTCGTAGAAAGCGGCGCTGCAAATGCCGTTTTTCTCCACGACCCCACCTGTGAAAATGGGGTTCAGAAACGCCCGCAGGCGTTTCTGAACCCCGAAATAAAAAATACTATTTCCTTAGCTTATGCGCAGAGCAACGCGGAGCGCATTCCAAATCGTCCCACGCAGCAAGGAAGCTGCGGCCTGTTTTACCCCTTCAGCGGTACAAAACCCACAAGGTCCTTGACGACCTCGCCGCCGATGATCAGACCGGCCACCGAGGGCACAAAGGCGTTAGAGCCCGGCACGGTGCGCCGTACAGTGCACTTGCGCTGAGTGCCCGGGGGACAGATGCAGTGGTCCTTGCAGCTGATGGAGTCATCCTCGATGGGAGTCATGACAGGCTCCTTGGAGTAGACCACCTTCAGGTGCTTGATCTTGCGCTTGCGGCACTCGATACGCATCACCTTGGCAAGCGGGCAGACCGAGGTCTTGTAGATATCGGTCACCTCAAAGCGGGTGGGGTCCATCTTGTTGCCCGCACCCATGGAGCAGATGATGGGGGTGCCCGCCTCCTTGCACTTCATCACCAGCGCCAGCTTGCCGGTAACGGTGTCGATGGCGTCCACCACATAGTCGTACTGGGTAAAATCGAAATCGTCCTGCGTCTCCGGGCCAAAGAAGCACCGGTGGGTGGTCACCTTGATGTTGGGGTCGATATCGTGGATGCGCTGTTCCGCCACATCCACCTTATACTGCCCTACCGTGCTGCGGGTAGCGATGATCTGACGGTTGAGGTTGGTCAGACAGACCTTATCGTCGTCGATCAGATCCAGTGCGCCCACGCCGCTGCGTGCCAGCGCCTCCACCGTGTAGCCGCCCACGCCGCCGATGCCAAACACTGCCACCCGGGCGTGGTGCAGCTTTTCCATAGCCTCTGCACCCAGCAGCAGCTGGGTGCGGGAATATTGATCCTGCATTTTGTTCTCCTTACTTTTCTACGCGGGTGATGGTGCCGCCGCCCAGCACCACATCACCCTGATACAGCACGGCAGCCTGCCCCGGGGTGGGGGCACGCTGAGGCTGGTCGAATTCCAACCGGAAGCCGTTTTCTGCGGGGTAAACGGTGGCCTGCTGCTCGGCCTGATGATACCGGGTGCGGGCGGTGACCCGCAGCGGCCCGGTCAGCGCCGGAATAGCGATCCAGTTCACATCCTCTGCGTAGACGATGCGGTCAAACAGTTCACTCTCCGGCCCGACCGTAACGGTATTGGCCTGCATATCCTTGCCGCAGACATACACCGGCGCACCCAGCGCGAGACCAAGTCCCTTGCGCTGCCCCAGCGTGTAGCGCACTGCACCGCTGTGTGTGCCCACCACCTTGCCGCTCTGATCCAGAAAATCTCCGGCGGGGTAGTGCTTGCCGGTAAACTGCTCCATAAAGCGGGCGTAGTCGCCGTCCGGCACAAAGCAGATATCCTGACTGTCGTGCTTCTGGGCGTTGATAAAGCTGTGCTCCTGCGCGATCTTTCGCACCTCGGTCTTGTGCAGCGCACCCAGCGGCAAGCGGATATGCGCCAGCTGCTCCTGTGTGAGGTTATACAGCACATAACTTTGATCCTTGCCCTCGTCCAGCCCCTTTTTCAGCAGCCAGCGGCCGGTGGCTGCGTCCTGTTCCACCCGGGCGTAGTGGCCGGTGACCACATACTCCATGCCGTGTTCCTCCGCCCAATCCAGCAGGTGGCGGAACTTCATATATTTATTGCAGTCGATGCAGGGGTTGGGGGTGCCGCCCGCCTCGTAGACGCGGATAAATTTTTCAATGATCTGCGCCCGGAAGTCGGCGGTGAAATCCAGCACCTGATACGGCATATCCAGCGCAAAGGCCACCTCGGCGGCGTCCTCAATATCCTTTTCCGAGCAGCAGGTCTGGTAACCGGACTGTCCCAGCGTTTCGTTGTGGGTAAGCCGCATGGTGATGCCGGTGCAGTCGTAGCCTGCCTGCTGCATCAGACAGGCCGCCACCGAGCTATCCACGCCGCCGCTCATGGCAATGAGGGCGCGGGGACGGTTTACAGGGTTCTGAGTGGTCATAGGTTCTCCTTTTATGGGTTCAACATACTAAAGCAGTAGTATAATACTACCGCAGCATAAACCGCTTGTCAAGACGCTATAATTTTCTGTGCCGCAGCCAGCAGCGCCGGTTTTTCGTTGGGATATTCTGCGCGGATGACGCCGTCCAGCAGCGCTTCCAGCACCCGGCGCAGCGCAGGCCCTGCCGGGATGCCCGCCGCCATCAGGTCGCGTCCGTTCACCGCCAGCTGGCTCACCCGGCAGCATACGCCATCGGCATCCAGCTGCCGCGCCCGCTGCGCCGCAAGGGCGCAATCCGGGGCATTCTGCGGGTGCAGCGCCGCGCACAGTGCACACAGCCGCTCCACGGTGCGCAGCCCATATCGGCCTAAAAGCTGCCGGATGTGGATATCACCGGGGTGTGCAGAAGCTTTCTCCTCGGACACGAATCGGGCCATTCCATCGCCCGCCCTACTGCCTGCGGCAGCAGGGTCCCACCCCAGCGGACGGTCCTCGGAGAAACTTCTGCACACGCTCTCCCCTGCCGTTTCCCGCACCAGCGCGGCGGTCTCCTCGATGCAGGCGTTGGAGCAGCGCAGCCGTTTGAGTACCCGGCGGGTGTCGGCCTCGCCCAGAGCGCCCAGCAGCGCTGCCCAGCGCACCGGCAGGTTTTCCTCCCCCGCCGGGCAGGCATCCACCACCGGCTTTGCGGCTTCAAGCGCCGCCGGGGTCAACTCCGGCAGCACCACAGCCAACACGGCGGGCTCCAGATACACCCCCGGCTGTGGGGCAGCCAGCAGTTTTGCCAGCTCCTCCTGAATGCGCTCGGCAGAGATGCAGTCCAAGTGGGGTGCCAGCTGCCGCGCCGCCCGGGCGGTGGCTGCGTCCAGTGCAAAGCCGAACCTTGCGGCAAAGCGGTACAGCCGCAGGATACGCAGCGCATCCTCAGTAAACCGCTGCTGCGGCTCGCCCACCGCCCGCAGCAGACCGTTTTGCAGGTCTTTTTGCCCGCCAAAGGGGTCTACCAGCCCCTCGGCTGCATTATACGCCATGGCGTTGATGGTAAAATCCCGCCGGGCAAGATCCTCCCGCACGTCCGGTACAAACTGCACCGCGTCCGGGTGACGGCCATCGGTATAGCTGCCCTCGGTGCGAAAGGTAGTGGTCTCGTACAGCTGCCCACCGTATTTGATGGTGACCGTGCCGTGCTGCAACCCGGTGGGGATGCACTGCTCTGTCCCAAACAGCTCCATCACCTGCTGCGGCAGGGCGCTGGTGCACAGGTCCCAGTCGTGGGCGGTGCGCCCCAAAAGGCTATCCCGCACGCAGCCGCCCACGGCGTAGGCTGCGTAGCCCGCTGCGTGCAGGGTGTCCAGCAGGGCAGCTGCCCCGGGGTCAAGTGTCAGCTTCATTCCTCGTTCTCCTCGTAATGCAGGGTGATGCACTTGCCGTCAAAGCCGCATTCTGCCGCCGGGAAGATGCTCTGCGCCTGTGCAAGCTGCTGTTCCGGGTCGGTGATCATGGGGGAATAGTGCACCAGCCACAGCCGCTTTACACCAGCCTTTGCTGCCAGCGCCGCGCTTTGACCAAAGGTGCTGTGCCCCCACTGCGCGGCCTGCTCCTGCTGCTCCGGCAAAGCGTAGGTGGCATCGCAGAGCAGAAGGTCTGCGCCCTGCGCCGCCTGTTCCAGCGCCGGGCAGGGCGCACTGTCACCGGAAAAGACGAACCGCAGCCCCTTGCGGGGCGCGCCCAGCACCTCGGCGGGCTGCACCATGCGCTCTGCCAGCGGCACAGCCTGTCCCCGCTGCAAAAGCCGCCACTGGGTCACCGGTACGCCCAGCGCCCGCGCCTTTTCGGGGTCGAACCTGCCCGCCCGGGGCAAGTCCAGCCGGTAGCCCAGACTGCGTACCCGGTGCTTGGTTGCCACCGGCTGCAGCGTTGCCCCGGCGGGCCATCCATCCGAAAGAGCATCCAGCGCCACAGGCTGCCCGGCGCGGCAGACCAGCGGCTTTACTGCGTAGGGCAGCGGCCCGGTCAGGGCATACACTGCCCGCCAGACCTCCAAAAGCCCCTCCGGCCCCAGCAGCGCCAGCGGGCGGGTACGTCCCTGCGCCCCAAGGGTCTGCAAAAGCCCGGGCAGACCAAAGATATGGTCTCCGTGGTAATGGGTCAGGCAGATGGCATCCGCGCGCATCAGGTTCACCCCGGCGCGGCGGGCGGCAGTCTGGGTGCCCTCGCCGCAGTCCAGCAGCAGGCTGTGCCCGCCGCACTCTGCCACTGCAGCGGTCAGGGCGCGCTCCGGCAGCGGCATGGTGGCAGCCGTGCCCAGCAGTGTAATGGTCAGCATAAGCAGTTCCTCCGTGGTTCTTCCCTGTTATCTTACCACAAACCCCGCTTGTGCACAATTCTTTCTGCCACGGCATAAGCTGGGCAAAGCCTTGAAAAGGGAGGGCGCAGCCTATGCAGCGTGACCGCAGAAAACGCTATTCCCCTGCCCGGCATCCGGTGCTTTTGCGCAGGGTGCTTTTGGTGCTGTGCATTCTGGCGGTGCTGTGGCTGGGGTACAGCTGCATGATGCCGCAGCTGCTTTTTTCTGCCCGGGGCACCATGATCTTTATGCCGGACCCGCCGCTGCGGGGGTAGCGGGACGATTTGGAATGCGCGCCGCGTTTGCTTTGCGCATATTCAGCGGAAGAATTATTTAAAATTCGCAATTCTGGAAAATCTGCGGAGCTTTTCGGGGCAAAACCCCTCCATCTGCTAACGCAGACCGCTCTACCACTTAAAAGCCCCACTGGGGCTTTCATTGCTGCGCAAACGCGGATTTTCCAGAATTGCCTTTTCACGGGAGGGGCGTAAAGGCGAGAGACGCAAAAACAGGGCTGCTGCACATTGCTTTGTGCAGCAGCCCTGTTCACAACTTATATACTTTCCAGTACCTTTTTCCCGGTCAGCGGGTCGGGGATGCCCAGCAGCGCCAGTATAATGGCCATGCGGATATACACGCCGTTATGCACCTGATCGAAATAAGCGGCGCGGGGGTCGTTGTCCACGTCCGGCTTGATCTCGTCGATGCGGGGGAGCGGGTGCAGCACCGGCATGGTGGGCGGCGCCAGCTGCAGCAGCTTTTCGTCCAGCGCATAGCAGCCTTTCAACCGCAGATAGTCCTCTTCGTTGAAAAAGCGTTCCTGCTGGATGCGGGTCATGTACAGCACATCCAGCCCGGGCAACTCGGCCTCAAGGTCGGCGGTCTCTTTATAGTTCTGGTGCAGCGGGGTCAGAGTCTCGTCCTTGACGTACTGCGGGATGCGCAGCTCCTCCGGCGAGATGAACACGAAACGGTTGCCCTCGAACTGGCTCAACGCGGCGGTGAGGGAGTGCACCGTCCGGCCGAACTTGAGGTCGCCGCAGAAGCCGATGGTCAAATGATCCAGCCGCCCCTTGCGCTGGCGGATGGTCATCAGGTCGATCATGGTCTGGGAAGGGTGGGCGTGACCGCCATCACCTGCATTGATGACGGGCACACGCGCATACATGGACGCCCGCAGCGGCGCGCCCTCCTTGGGGTGGCGCATGGCAATGACGTCTGCATAGTTGCTTACCACACGGGCAGTATCGGCCACCGTTTCGCCCTTGCTGGCGCTGGAAAGCTGCGCCCCGGCAAAGCCCAGCGTCTTGCCGCCCAGCCGCAGCATGGCCGACTCGAAGGAAAGGCGGGTGCGGGTGCTGGGCTCGTAGAACAAAGTGGCAAGAATGCGGCCATCGCACAGGTGGGCGTAGGGCGCAGGGTCAGCCTCCATCCGGTCGGCAAGGTCGAGCAGTGCCAGCTGCTCAGCCAGAGAAAAGCTGCCGGGCTCAATAAAATGTCTCACAGCCATTCTCCCTTCAGCACAAACTTTTCGCGCTCTGCGCCGGTGGAAACGAACTGGATCTCGTGCCCCAGCTGCTTTTCAAGGAACTCCACATAGGCTTTGGCTTCCTTGGGCAGCTCTGCCCAGCTGCGGCAGCCGGAGATATCCTTGTTCCAGCCGGGCAGCAGCGTGACCACCGGCTGCACACGGTCAAGGTCGGACAGAGTGTCGAAGCGGGGGACTTCCACGCCGTCCAGCTTGTAACCGGTGATCACCGGGATCTGCTTCATGCTGCTCAGCACGTCCAGCTTGGTCAGTGCGATCTTATCCGCGCCCTGACATTGCAGGCCGTAGCGGCTGGCAACGCAGTCAAAGGGGCCCACCCGGCGGGGACGACCGGTGGCTGCGCCGTACTCGCCGCCTGCCTTGCGCAGCTTTTCGTTCCACGCTTCGTCCATTGCGTTCTCTGCCGCAAAGGGGCCTGCGCCCACACAGGTGGAGTAGGCTTTCAGCACACCCACCACATGGTCCAGCTTGCAATTAGGGATGCCCGCCCCCAGCGGCGCGTAGGCTGCCAGCGTATTGGAGCTGGAAGTGAACGGGAAGATGCCGTAGTCGATATCCCGCATTGCGCCCAGCTGCGCTTCCAGTACGATGCGCTTGCCGCTGTCGTGCGCCTGCTGCAAGAAAGCGCCCACATCACAGATGAAGGGTGCAAAGTACGCCGCCTGCTGCCTGCACCAGTTCAGCAGGGCATCGTAGCTCATGGGCTCCTGATGATAGCAGCCCGCCAGCTCCATGTTTTTGGCGTCCAGGATCATGTGCAGACGGTTCTGGGTGCGCTCCTCGTCCAGATGCAAAAGGTCACCCAGACGCAGGGTCTTTTTGCGGTACTTGTCGCTGTAAGCGTAAGCAATGCCGCGCCGGGTAGAGCCGAACGCGCCGCCCTTTTTAGCAAGGCGGTCCTCTTCCAGCCCGTCCTGTACCTTATGCCACGGCATGGAGATAGTAGCCTTATCGGAGAGTTTCAGGTTCTCCGGCTCCACCTTCACGCCGCGCGCTTCAATGGCCTCCATCTCCCCGGCCAGATGCTCAAGGTCGATCACCATACCGGTGCCCAGCACGCAGGTCACCTCCGGGTGCAGGATTCCGGAGGGCAGCAGGTTCAGGATGAACTTGCCCTTCTCGGTCACAACGGTATGGCCGGCATTGTTGCCGCCCTGATAGCGCGCAACGATATCGGCATTTTCGGCCAGCAGGTCGATGACGCGGCCCTTGCCCTCATCGCCCCAGTTGATTCCAGTAACAGCAGTCAGCATAAACTTCATTTACCTTCTTTTTCATTCTTGTTTCCTGTTCGCGGTGTTTATTATACGAGCGTGCAGAGAATATGTAAAAAGTATCCTGTGTATAGCAGCAATATGTTTTTTACATTGCAAAGGCTGCTGCCCGCATCCGGCACAGCCAAACCGGAAAAAACGCTTGCAATTCCGGCGCACCGTGCTATGATACAAGAAGAGCATAAAGCCGCTTCTGCCGCAGGCCGCGCCGGAAGCCCGACAGGAAAGAGAGGCTACACCCATGTATGTGGACTGGGAATACTACAAAATCTTTTACTATGTAGCAAAGTATCAGAACTTTACCCGCGCGGCGCGGGTGCTGGGCAACAATCAGCCCAACATCACCCACGCCATGAACCGGCTGGAAAGCCAGCTGAACTGCGTGCTGTTCATCCGCTCCAACCGGGGCGTCACCTTAACACCGGAGGGAGAGCTGCTGTATTCCCGCATTGCCTCGGCGGCGGTGCAGATACAGGATGCAGAGGAGGAACTGAGCGCCACCGCCACGCTGGAGCACGGTGCCATCAGCATCAGCACCACCGAGACCGCTTTGAACATTTACCTGTCCGAAAAGCTGCGTGCTTTCCACACCGAGTACCCGGGCATCCGGCTGCGCATCTCCAACCACTCCACCCCGCAGGCGGTGCAGGCGGTACGCAACGGCGAGGTGGATTTTGCCATCGTGACCACCCCCGCAGAGGTGGAAAACGGACTGAAAATGGTAGAGCTGATGCCCTTTTATGAGGTGCTTGTGGGCGGAAAGACCTTTACAGCGCTGGCCAGCCAGACCCTGAGCCTGAAGGAACTGGCCGGTTATCCCCTGATCTGCCTGAACGAGGAGAGCATGACCCGCAGCTTTTACCGGCAATTCTTTTTGGAACACGACGCGGTGCTGAAGCCGGACACCGAGGCCGCCACCACCGACCAGATGCTCACGCTGGTCAAAAGCGAGTTGGGACTGGCCTTTATGCCGGAGCCCATGGCAGCACCCCTGCTGGCCAGCAAAGAGCTGGTGCAGCTGCATTTGCAGGAGATCATCCCCTCCCGCTCCATCTGCCTTGTGTACGACCATCACCGCCCACTGAACACCGCCGCCCGCAAGTTTCAGCAGCTGCTGACCAAGGCCGGGGCACGGAGCACCGAACGCAAATAAACCAAACAGCAAGGGGCTGCTGCACCAATGATGGTACAGCAGCCCCTTTTTTCTTATTTCCGGGCGCTCTGTTTCAGCTCCCGCTGTTCTTCCTGCAATTCCTGCTTCAGGGCGCGGTCGATCTCCCGGGTCTCCTGCCGGATGACGGTCAGATCTTTTTCGATGACCGGGTTCTCTTCCAGCTCTTCCCGGATGAACATCAGCGCAAAGCTGACCAGCAAAAAGCAGCAGGAGATCCAGATGGCTCTGCCGCCCAGCTGCGCCGCGCTCTTGCTGCCCAGCCCTGCCCCCAGCGCGAACAGGAATATGATGCCGAAGTAGCGCACCATCCTATCCTTTGCGTGGGGCTCATGGGACTTGCACCAGATGCAAAAGGCCTCCACGCCGCTGCGCAGGTCGCCGATGCACATGGTACTGGCAAAGGCGTAGCCGTTCACCTTGCGGAAAGCCTGTACCTGCATGGCGCAGGAAAAAGAAACGATGGCGTTGGCCAGCAGGTTCTGCGATTGGGGCAGAAAGCCCACCGCGAACAGCAGCAGCACCTCGCCCAGCACCACCAGCTGCCGCCAGTGCAGCCGCTGCATTACCTGAAAGTGCTCCCGCATTTTTTCCGCAGCCAGCACCCCCAACGCAAAGGCGCACAACGGCACCAGATAGTGCAGCACCTTATCCCACCGGCCATCCATGATATTGGCGCTCAGCAGCACGATATTGCCGGTCTGGGCATTGGCAAACACCTTGCCCCGGAACAGATAGGTGTAGGCATCCTGTAAACCGCCGGACAGCGAAAGAAACACCGCCGTAAGAAAGGACTCGGACATTTGCCCGTGATGCTTTGTTTTCATACTTGTACCCTCTTTTCGGGCTCTATTATAATACATTTTGCAGCAGTTTCTGATATCATTTTTACATACCGGCTATGTTTTCCGCCCCAAAAGGCACAAAAAGCGCGGGTTCCCTTCCCTATTTCACCGCAATCTGTTAAAATAGGGATAGAAAATCTCGTACACAGGAAGGAGTTTTTAGTATGAAGATCGCAATTCCTTATGAAAACGGTCAGGTGTTCCAGCACTTCGGCCACTCTGCACAGTTCAAGCTGTACACCGCCGAGGAGGGCCGCATTACCAGCGCCGAAGTCGTCTCCACCGACGGGCAGGGCCACGGTGCACTGGTGGGCTTTCTGGTGCGCAACGGTGTGAATGTGCTGCTGTGCGGCGGCATTGGCGGCGGTGCACAGATGGCTCTGGCACAGGCCGGTATCCGGCTGTGCGGCGGCATTACCGGCGATGCCGACAGCGCTGCGGCGGCTTATCTTGCCGGCACGCTGGTCTTTGACCCCAACGCCCGCTGCACCCACCACGACCACGAGGAGGGTCACAGCTGCGGCTCTCACGCCTGCCACGCCGACAAGGGCGGCTGTGCCGGTAATTGCCACTAAAGGCCGCTTTCCTTTCCGGGTGGGACGATTTGAAATTCAGGGTTCTGAAAAGCCTGCGGAGCTTGTCGGGGCAAAGCCCCTCCATCTGCTTACGCAGACCGCTCTGCCGCTTAAAAGCCCCACTGGGGCTTTTATTGCTTCGCAAACGCGGGCTTTTCAGAACCCTTTTTCACAGGAAGAAGTAAGCAAAAACGGGCAGCCCGCAGGCTGCCCGTTTTTGCTAAAAAATGCTATTCAGAAAAGTGCTCAGACCTTCTCGATGGTGATGCTCCACTCGCTGGTCATGGCCTCGTCCGGCTCCAGCACCTCGTGCTTGCCTTCCTCGTTCACGCTGTTGGCCCAGCCGTTCCAAGGCTCCATACAGACAAAGCTCTCGGCATCCTGCTGCCACAGCACGCCGTTTTCAAAGGTCTCGTCGGCGTCTACGGTCACCTTGTGGCCGTTGCCCTTGTCGGTCAGGGTCATGGGGAACTGCACACCGGTCAGCAAACGAACAGAGTTGTCTGCACCCTCCTTGCGGGTGAGGGTGATCTTTTCCGGGGCGGCGGGCTGCTCGCCCTTGGCATTTTCGGAGCAGGTGGCGCACTTGATATCAAACTCCACGTTCTCCAGCTTGGAGGCGGTAAAGTAGGGGTGGTAGCCAAAGCTGAAGGGCATATCGGTGCTGCCCTCGTTGATGACGGTCAGACTGACCAGTGCCTTGTTGCCCTCCAGATTATAGTTGAGCAGCAGGGTGAAATCGAACGGGTACAGGAACTTGGTCAGCGGGGTGGACTCCAGTGCCAGCGTCACGCCGTCCGGGCCAACGCTGTCCACTTCCCATGCGCACAGGTCGGCAAAGCCATGGGTCTCCATGGGGTAAGCCTTGCCGTCAAAGATGTGCACGCCGTTATCCGGGTTGCCGCAGCTGGGGAACAGCACCGGCACGCCAAAGCGGGGACGGTTGCACTCGGAAAAATTGGGGCGGCGGGTCCAGACGAACTCCTCGCCATCCAGCGTAAAGCTGGTGATCATACCGCCGCGCTCCGGGGTGATGGTGAGGGCGGTCTTTGCCTCGGGGTCGGTGATGACGTACTGCTCGTAGCAGGCGCCGTTCTCGGTGATGTACCGGGTGGTGATCTGATTCATAAGTAAAAGCCTCCTATTATTGCCGCCGGGTCGCCCCGGCGGGTCATTCCTTGTGCTCGGTCTGCCGTGCATCCAGCTTTTTGAAGTAGTAGTCGATGCCGTAGCGGATAAAATACTTGATCAGCCGCACCGCACCGTAGAGCAGCGCTGCATAGATCAGCAGAGAAAACAATACTGCGCCATTTGCACCAATCATATAAAACACTTCCTTTCCGTTTTCATGCACAAAAAGGCCGCCGTACCGCTTTTTGCCGTACAGCAGCCCTTTTTTTCAGTTACAGAACCACGCCGTCCTTGAAGATGGAGATCTCGCGGAAGCCGTGCTTTTCCGCCTTGGTCTGCTCGCCGCTGGCCACGCGGATGACCAGATCCAGCAGATCCTTTGCAGCCTCGTCGATGGTCTTTTCACCGTCTGCGATGACACCGGTGTTGAAATCGATCCAGCCGCCCTTCTTCTCTGCCAGCGGGGTGTTGGTGGAGATCTTCAGGGTGGGAGCCGGTGCGGAGAACGGGGTGCCGCGACCGGTGGAGAACAGGATCAGGTGTGCGCCTGCTGCCGTCATGGCGGTGGCGGAGACCAGATCGTTGCCCGGGCCGTAGAGCATATTCAGACCCTTGGTCACCACGGGGTCGCCGTAGCCGATGACGTCCATGATGGGAGCAGTGCCGCCCTTCTGCACGCAGCCGCAGCTCTTATCCTCCAGCGTGGTGATGCCGCCGGCCTTGTTGCCCGGAGAGGGGTTATCGTACACCACCTCGTTGTGGCTGATGAAGTAATCCTTGAAGCCGTTGATCATGTGCTCGGCCTTGACGAATACTTCCTTGTTGATGCAGCGGTCCATCAGGAAGCCCTCTGCACCGAACATCTCGGGCACCTCGGTCAGCACGGTAGAGCCGCCGCGCTGGCCCATCATGTCGGAGAAGCGGCCAATGGTGGGGTTGGCGGTGATGCCGGACAGGCCGTCCGAGCCGCCGCACTTCATGCCCACCACCAGCTCAGACACGGGGATGGGCTGGCGCTTAAACTGCCCGGCGTAGGCGGCCAGTTCCTTCAGGATATCGCGGGCGGCGGCAAACTCGTCCTCCACGTCCTGACAGGTCAGGAACTTGACGCGGTCGTGGTCGTATTCGCCCAGCTCCTCCACGAACTGATCGTGCTGCAGGTTCTCGCAGCCCAGATGCAGCACCAGAACGGCGGCGGCATTGGGGTGGCGCACCAGCGCAGCCAGCAGCTTGCGGGTCTGTGCGTGGTCGTGACCGGTCTGGCTGCAGCCGAAGGGATGGGTGAAGGTGTACAGACCCTCGATGGAGCCGGTGACCAGATCCTGATTGTCGGCTACCATCTTCTTGGCGATATCGTTCACACAGCCCACGGTGGGGATGATCCAGATCTCGTTGCGGATGGCGGCACGGCCGTCCTTGCGGCGGAAGCCCATAAAGGTCTCCGGCTCGACCTTAGGCAGCGGAGCCAGATCCGGGGCGGGGTTATAGCTGTACTCCACCTCGCCGGACAGGTTGGTGTGCACGTTGTGGGTGTGCATCCAGGTGCCGGGGGCGGCGTCTGCGGTGGCGTGACCGATGGGGAAGCCGTACTTGATGACGTTCTCGCCGTTCTTAATGGGCTTGACTGCCATCTTGTGACCCTGCGGGATATCCTCCAGTGCGGTGACGGCAAGGCCGTCCACCTCCACCAGCGTGCCCTTGGCAATGGGGTGCAGGGCAACGACCACATTGTCGATGGGGCTGATATGAATTGCCTGCGGCATAGTTTTTCTCCTTATCGTATCGCACAAAAGGGCTGCTGCCCAAAGCAGCAGCCCTTTGTTGTGCGGGTAGGTTGATTTTTCAGCTTACAGGCAGCTCTTGTAAGCAGCCTCGGCACCCTGAGTGCGGATCATTTCCAGATCTGCCAGCACAGCGGCCTCCAGACCCTCGATCTTGGTCAGATCCTGATCCCACATCTGGGTGTTGGTCAGCACAGCATGCACCAGCTGCGCAGCGGTGTCGTCCTTGTGTGCGTAGTAGAAGTCCAGAGCCCATGCGTCATCCTGGATCTTGTAGGTGTTGCCTGCGGGGCGCTTGCAGATCAGGCCGTCAGCGGTGCGCTCCTGAATATCGTTGGAGTAGAAGGCGATGTAGGCTGCCAGAGACATGGTCAGGCACTTGGGCAGCTGCTTCTGCTCCTCGATATAAGCGAGGAAGGAGGGCATATTGCGAGCCTTCCACTTGGAGGTAGAGTTCAGGGAGATGCTCATCAGCTCGTGGTTGACGAAGGGGTTGTTGAAGCGGTCCTCAACAGCAGAGGCAAAATCCTCCAGATCCTTCTTGTCCAGCGGCAGGGTGGGGATGATCTCCTCGTGCAGCATCTTGTTCATAAAGCCGCGCACGGTGTCGTTGTGCATGCAGTCGCGGACGATGTCAAAGCCTGCCAGATAAGCGCCCAGCACAAAGCCGGTGTGTGCACCGTTCAGGATGCGGACCTTGCGCTTCTTGTAGGGGGTAACGTCGGGCACGACCATCACGTTGACGCCTGCCTTCTTGAACGGCAGCTTGTCCTCCAGACCTGCGGGGCCCTCGATGACCCAGACGCCGAACACTTCGCCCACGTCCAAAACGGCATCGTGGTAGCCGTTGGCCTCTTCCAGAGCGGCCAGCTCCTTCTGGTCACGGATGCGGCCCGGAACGATGCGGTCCACCAGAGTGGAGCAGAAGGTGTTGGCAGTGTTCATCCAGTCGATGAAGGCGGGCTCCAGATCCCAATCCTTGGCGTAGTTGTTGCAGCACTTCTGCAGCTCCTTGCCGTTGTTGTCGATCAGCTCGCAGCTCAGGATGACCAGACCCTTATCGGCAGCGCCGTTGAAAGCCTTGTAGCGCTCGAACAGCACGCGGGTCAGCTTTGCGGGGAAGCTGTTGGGGGGAACCTGATCGAACTGGCTGTCGCCCTTGGTGTAGGCAATGCCGGCTTCGGTGGTGTTGGATACAACCGTCTCCAGATCCTCAGAGCGAGCCAGCGCCAGAACCTCGTCCCACTTGCCATCGATGTAGGGGCACACACAGTCAGACACACAGGAGATCACCCGCTTTGCGTCCACCTTCTGGCCCTTTTCGCTGCCGCGCAGGTACAGGGTGTACAGACCCTCCTGCTCGTTGATCCAGTCTGCCATCTGGGGGAAGTTGCCGATGGGCTGCACCAGCTTGACCTTGCCGTTATAGCCGGCCTTCTCGTTTGCAATATCGTAGAAATAGTCCACGAAAGCACGCAGGAAGTTGCCCTCGCCGAACTGCATCACCTTAACGGGAGCATCCTTCAGGATGTAGCCGTTGTAGCCAGTGCCTTCCAGAACCTTGTAGTTCAAAGTTTCCATCTTATTGATCTCCTTTATAAACTTGCTTTGCATGGCAGGCTCTCGTTTTCCCTGCCATCTTCTGCTCCTATTTTATGCTGTTGTATACAAAGAAGTCAAGTGTTTTGTGCAATGTTTTTAGTCCAAAAATGGCTATTCAGCGCATTTCCAGCGGTTTATACAATTCTGAGGGTGAAATTTTGGCAGTTTTTCAGTTGTATACATCGGCGTTTTCCGGTATACTAAGGATAAGGCAGCCTGCCCGTCCAAAGCAGGTGCATTTCATGCCCGTTTTTGTCTAAATTTTAACAAACTCATCAGAGAAAAGGAGTTAAAATCCCATGAAAGCATTTATGGATAAGGACTTCATGCTCCAGTCTGCTACCGCACGGCATCTGTATCACGACTATGCAGCTGCTATGCCCATCTGCGACTATCACTGCCACATCCCTCCCCGCGAGATCTACGAGAACCGCCGCTTTGAGAACATCACTCAGGTGTGGCTGGGCGGCCGCAACCCGGACGGCAGCTATTTCGGCGATCATTATAAGTGGCGTGTGATGCGTTCCAACGGCGTGCCCGAGGAGTACATCACCGGTGACAAGCCCGACCGCGAGCGCTTCCAGAAGTTTGCCGAGGCTCTGCCCATGGCTATCGGCAACCCCATGTACCACTGGACCAATCTGGAGCTGCACGTTTTCTTCGGCTACGACGGCGTGCTGAACGGCGACACCGCTGAGGAAGTGTGGAACCTGTGCAACGACAAGCTGCAGCACGACCCCAAACTGACCGTCCGCGGCCTGATCGAGCAGAGCAACGTGGCCTTCATCGGCACCACCGATGACCCCATTGATGACCTGTACTGGCACAAGAAGATCAAGGAAGATCCCACCATCAAGTTCACCGTGGCTCCCTCCTTCCGTCCTGACAAGGCCGTCAACATCAGCAAGCCCGGCTTTGCTGAGTACATGGGCAAGCTGGCTGCCGTTGTGGGCAAGGAAAAGCTGGCCTGCATCGACTGCGTGACCGATGCCCTGACCAAGCGCATCGAGTTCTTTGCCGAGATGGGCTGCCGCGCTTCTGACCACGGTCTGGACTACGTTCCCTACCGTGAGGCCACCAAGGACGAGGTGAACGCCATCTACCAGAAGGTGATGAACGGCGAGAGCTGCACCGTGGAAGAGGCCGAGAAGTACCAGACCTACATCCTGATCCATCTGGGCAAGCAGTACCATCGTCTGGGCATTGCCATGCAGTTCCACTACAACTGCCTGCGCGGCATGAACCGCAAGATGAACAGCCTGCTGGGCCCCGACACCGGCTTTGACATGATCAACACCGCCACCTGCGGCGGCCAGATCGCACAGCTGCTCAGCGCCCTGAACGACACCGACGAGTGCCCCAAGACCATCATCTACAGCCTGAACCCCGCCGACGATGCACAGATCGGCACCATTCTGGGCTGCTTCCAGAACAGCGAGATTCCGGGCAAGATCCAGCACGGCTCCGCATGGTGGTTCAACGACCACAAGATCGGCATGGAGGATCAGATGATCCGTCTGGCAAGCCTTGGCCTGCTGGGCAACTTTGTGGGTATGCTGACCGACAGCCGCAGCTTCCTGAGCTACACCCGTCACGATTACTTCCGCCGCATCCTGTGCAACATCATCGGCCAGTGGGTCGAGGATGGCGAGTATCCCAACGACGAGAAGGCTCTGGAGAAGATCGTCAAGGGCATCTGCTTCGACAACGCAAAGCGTTACTTCAACCTGTAAGCGCTTTCTCCTTTTCCTGAACTGAATCCCCAGCGCCGCCCGCAGACAATGCCGTCTGCGGGCGGCGCTTTGTTTTGCCCTTTTACGTCTAAAATGCACCGGATATGCCTGTTTTTTCACCTTTCATCGGTTGTTTTCCGTCTTTTTCTACAACTTCTCCTTTATCCCTTGACTTCCCCGTATAAGGAGAGTATATTTTTGCATGGCATTCAGGCCAAATTACTGTATTTTTTGATTGAGGAAACCCATGAATGGTTTAAAAGAAGCCTTCAGCCGCGAAAATCTGCTGAAGAATCTAAATTTCTTTGCCCTGCTGAACCTCGGTCTTGTGCTTACGGCAGTGGGCATCGTATATTTTAAAAATCCCAACCACTTCGCCTTCGGCGGCACCTCCGGCCTGTCCATCCTGCTGGCAGACCTGTTCCCCCGGATCAATGTGGGCGGCTTTATGTGGATCATCAACCTGGTGCTGGTGGTACTGGGCTTTCTCTTTTTGGGCATCAAGTGCATGGGCTGGACGATCTACTCTTCCTTTGCACTCTCCTTTTTCGTGTCCTGCTGCGAGTGGCTGTACCCCTCCGGCGTGTCCCTGAGCGGCGATGCCATGCTGGATCTGGTGTTCGCGGTGTTTTTGCCCGCGCTGGGTGCTGCCATCGTGTTTGATATTGGTGCTTCCACAGGCGGCACCGACATCGTGGCGCTGATCCTTGCCAAGTACACCTCCATGGAGATCGGCAAGGCGCTGATGGTCAGCGATATCCTCATTGTGCTGGCCGCCGCCGTACGGTTCGGCATGGGCACGGGCCTATACTGTATCCTTGGCCTCATTGGCAAGTCCTTTGTGGTGGACGGCGCCATTGAAAACATCCGTCTGCGCAAGGTGTGCACCATTATGACTGCGAACCCGCAGCCCATTCTGGACTTCATCATTCACGACATGAACCGCTCTGCCACTGTGGAAAAGGCCTACGGTGCCTACACCCACCACGAGCTCAGCGTACTGGTGACCGTACTGACCCGCCGTCAGGCCTTGCAGCTGCGCAACTTTCTGCGGGAGAACGACCCCCACAGCTTTATCACCATCGTCAACTCCAGCGAGATCATCGGCAAGGGCTTCCGCTCCTTCAACTAAGACTGCCGCCCCCTGCCACGCAACTCCGTACTTGAAGAAAAACGCAAAATAGTGTATTATATAGTATTATGAGTAAAAGGGGGCACGCTGCGTGCCCTGACAGGGGGAACCTATATGGCTGATAAAAACTTTCTGACAGATATCATCGACGCCGACCTTGCCGAGGGCAAGGTGCAGCAGATCCACACCCGCTTCCCGCCGGAGCCCAACGGCTATCTGCACATCGGCAGCGCCAAGGCCATTTATATCAACTGGTCCATTGCCAACCAGTACGGCGGCAAATTCAACCTGCGTCTGGACGACACCAACCCCGCCCGCGAAGGCGAGGAGTACGTCAACAGCATCATCGAGGATCTGCACTGGCTGGGTGCCGACCCCAACGGCGGCATCTTCTACGGCAGCGATTACTTTGATAAGTGCTATGAGTACGCCGAAAAGCTGATCACCGAGGGCAAAGCCTATGTGGACGATTTGACCCGCGAGGAAATGCGCGAGTACCGCGGCTCCGATGCCGGCAAGCCCTCCCGCCCCTCTCCGTGGCGCGACCGCAGCCCGGAGGAGAATCTCGACCTGTTCCGCCGGATGCGTGCCGGTGAGTTCAAGGAGGGCGAAAAGACCCTGCGTGCCAAGATCGATCTGGCAAGCCCCAACATGAATATGCGTGACCCGGCCATCTACCGTATCAAGTACGCCGAGCATCACCGTCAGGGTAACAAGTGGTGCATCTACCCCATGTACGACTTTGCCCACCCCATTCAGGACGCCATCGAGGGCATCACCCACAGCATGTGCAGTCTGGAGTTCGAGAATCACCGCCCGCTGTATAACTGGGTCATCGAGAACATCTTTGGTGCCGAGTTCCCCAAGCAGCGCGAGTTTGCCCGCCTGAACATGACCAACACGGTCATGAGCAAGCGCTATCTGCGTGAGCTGGTGGAGATGGGCATCGTGGACGGCTGGGACGATCCCCGTATGCCTACCCTGTGTGGTCTGCGCCGCCGCGGCTACACCCCCACTTCCATCTTCACCTTTGTGCGGGAGGCCGGCATCTCCAAGTCTGACAACCTGATCGATATGCGCCAGCTGGAAGCCTGCATCCGCAGCGAGCTGGACCTGACCGCACAGCGCCGCATTGCCGTGCTGGAGCCGGTCAAGCTGGTGGTGGACAACTACCCTGCCGACAAGACCGAGTACTTTGACGTGGCCAACAACCCCAACCGCGAAGCCAACGATACCACCACCCGCAAGGTAGCCTTTACCCGCGAGCTGTGGATCGACGCCGAGGACTTTGCCGAGGTGCCGCCTCCCAAGTTCAAGCGCCTGACCGTGGACGGCGAGGTGCGTCTGATGGGTGCCTATATCGTCAAGTGCACCGGCGTGGATAAGAACGCCGACGGCAGCATTGCTGCCATCCACTGTACCGCCGACCTTGAGACCGGCAACGGCAACCCCGCCGATGGCCGCAAGGTCAAGGGCACCATCCACTGGGTAAGCGCCGCACATTGCGTGGACGCCGAGGTGCGCCTGTACGACAAGCTGTTCACCGAGGCCAACATGAACGGCATCCCCGAGGGCAGCGATTACAAGGACTACCTGAACCCGGAAAGCGTCACCGTGCGCACCGGCTGCAAGCTGGAAGAGAGCCTGAAGGACGCAAAGCCCGGCGAGAAGTTCCAGTTCGTGCGCACCGGCTTCTTTACCCCGGACAGCAAGAACCCCGGCGTGTACAACCGGGTGGTCACCCTGCGCGACAGCTTCAAGCCCGCAAAATAATCACCCCCAAGGAGAAGATACCATACCATGACCGCGAAAATGACCCGTAATATCCTGCTCATGCTGGCAGCCACCGTGCTGATGGGCATTGTGCTGAACCTGTATATCCACAACACCGGCACCGTACCCGCCGCCGACAACGCCGCCCCCCTGACCGATGGCAGCTACACCTCCTCTGCACAGGGTTGCTTGAGCGAGGTGACCGTCACGGTCACCGTGACCGGCGGCAAGGTGACCGCCGTACAGGTGGACGCCTCTGCCGAGACCCCGGAGCTGGGCGGCAAGGCCGCCGAGACGCTGGCAGCGCAGCTGACACAGACCGGCTCCACCACCGGTGTGGACGCCATCACCGGCTCCACCATGACCAGCGAGGCCATCTTTACCGCCATGGACGCCTGCCTTGCACAGGCGCAGTGATGCTGTAAAGCACAAGAACAAAAGCTGCCGCACAAAAAACTGAACTGCACCCCATTTGTTAGACAGTATGGTATACTGTTTAGGAAATGGGGTGTTTTTGTATGCCGGAAAAGAAAAAGCAAAAGACATATAGTGGAGAATTCAAAATTGAAGTCGTTGAAACAATGCGAAAAGAAAATCTAAGTTACAAAGAAACCGTGAGACACTTTGGGCTGAGAAGCGATAAGCAAGTGCGTATGTGGGAGCGCATCTATCTGGAAGAAGGCAAAGAGGCTCTCTTGCTGGAACGTCGTGGACGAGCTTGTGCAGCCAGCGGAACACGGAAAGGGCGAAAGCCGAAATTAGACAAGCAGGTAGAAGAAGATCTCATTGCAGAGAATCAACGGCTTCGTATGGAGATTGACTACTTAAAAAAATTGAGAGCCTTGGTACTGGAAGAGGAACGTCAAAACAGAAAGCACAAGTAGTTCAGGAACTAAGGCAGAAATATCCGTTAAAAGCGTTGCTGCAGCTTGCCGGGCTTCCTCGCAGCACGTTCTACTACTATCTGCATCAATCTCAAAAGCCTGCGAGATACCAGATGGTAAAAGAAGCAATCGTTGCGATCTTCAACAAGAACAAGAAGCGGTATGGATATCGCAGAATCACACAAGAACTACATAACAACGACATTTGCGTGAATCACAAGACGGTTCGGAAGCTCATGAAACAGTTGGGCTTGGTCTGCCATGTCCGTGAGAGAAGAAAGTACAATTCTTACAAAGGGGAGGTTGGCGAAGTGGCTCCCAATCTGTTAGAACGACATTTCAAAACGAACGAACCAAATCGAAAATGGGTCACAGACGTTACGGAGTTTAAGGTAAATGACCAGAAGCTTTATCTATCACCAATCATTGATCTGTTCAACGGAGAAGTGGTCAGTTATAACCTTAGCCACCATCCTAATTTTAAGCAAGTCACGGATATGCTGGAAGGTGCTTTTCGGAAGCTGCCAGATAAAGTAGATGATTTGATTCTGCATTCAGATCAAGGCTGGCAGTACCAGATGAAGCTTTACCAAAACCTGCTGAAAGCGAAAGGCATTACACAGAGCATGTCTCGCAAAGCTACTTGTCTGGATAATGCCGTCGCCGAAAACTTCTTTGGCTTGCTCAAGACAGAGTTGTTCTATTTGGAAAAATTCAGTTCCATCGACCAGCTCGAAAAGGCCATTGCTGAGTATATCGACTACTACAACAACCGCCGAATCAAATTAAAACTAAACGGCCTGAGCCCTGTGCAGTACAGGATCCAGACCGTTCGAGTCGCTTGATCTTATTTTTGTCTAACTTTTGGGGTTCACTTCACAGTTGTGCGGCAGTTTTTTTGTTTCTGTTCCTTCGTGCTGAACGATTTAGAATGCGCTCCGCGTTTGCTCTGCGCATGTTCAGCGGAAATGCTATTTATAATTTCGTAGTACCGGAGCGCCTGCGGACGCTCCGGTACTACATTTTCACGGTTGGGGTCGTAAAGGAAAGCTACATATTGTGCCATCATCCTTACGAACACTGTGCAGCAGGCCGTTTTTCATTGCAGAACCCGTTGGACTATGCTATACTTGATTTGCCGCTGCAAAAGCGGCAGGTGCTGTCTGCATTGCAGGTGGTCAGCTCCCTCCCGGCAGAAATGTCCGGAGAGAGTTACTTACTGTTCTCCTCCGGACGGTTTGAATGTTTTACAACAGGATACCCAAAGGAGGAGTTCCATCATGGAAGTTTTGAATATTGTTTTCAGTGCACTGAACCTTCTGGCCACAGTCATTATCGGTGTCATTCAGTTGACATGGACGATCTCGCGGGATGTCTTTGGGGACAAGCCGCGCGCAAAGCATTATTCTCACAACAAAAAGTAACGACCGCCCCAGCGTACCAATTCTGAGCGGTCGTTTACTTTTTTAATCGATTGCCAGAGAGGGTAGCTGACCATTGCAGGCAGCACCTTTTCTATTTGTAGTATAACGCCCCCACGCCGTTTTGTCAAGCAGCGCCGGTTTTACAGGGTGCTTTGCAGCCGTGCACCGCTGGCGTACTGGGTGCGGCGGTCCATCTGGTTATCCAGCGGCTGGCCGGCGGCATAGCGCTTGAGGTTATGTGCAAAGATATCCACGATGTTGTCCAGCGTCTTGGGCAGGCTGAAGCCGCCGGTGACATGGGGTGTGATGATCACGTTCGGCTCTGCCCACAGGGGATGCTCCGGCGGCAGCGGCTCGGGGTCGGTCACGTCCAGTCCTGCGCCGGAAAGCCGCCCGCTGTGCACGGCAGCTGCCAGTGCCTCACCGTCCACGGCAGTGCCGCGCCCCACATTGAGCAGGATGGCACCGGGCTTGCAGAGCGCCAGCCGCTCTGCGTTGAACAGATGCAGCGTCTCCGGCGTACCGGGCAGGCTCAGCGCCACAAGGTCAGCCTGCGGCAGCTCTGCGTCCAATTCGCTCTGCGCCACCACCCGGGTGCAGTAGTCCGGGCAGGGGGTATCCGGGTGCACGGTGCGGCGCACGCCCACCACCTTGGCACCCAGCGCATACGCCCGCCGGGCAAAGTTCGAGCCGATATCGCCCATGCCCACGCACAGCACCCGGCTGCCCGCAATGCTGCCCACAGAGTGGCCGGTGGGTGCCCAGCGGTGCTCCCGCTGGTTGTCCCGGTAGGTGGGCAGCTCCTTAAGCAGACTGAGCCACATTGCCAGCATACACTCGCTGATGGCCAGACCGTAAGCGCCGGTGGCGTTGGTCACGATGCACTTCTCCGGCAGCACCCCCGGCTCCAGATAGTTATTGGGGCCGGCTGCGTTGGACTGGAACCACTCCAGATGATCGTTCTGCCGGATCAGCGGCACCGGCAGGTTGCCCAGCACCGCATCAGCCCACAGGGCATCCTCCGCTGTGGCGGTATCCGGGGTGGTAAAGCGATATGCAAAGCCCTGCACCGCCTCAATGCGGGCCCTCTGCTCTGCACTGATGGGCAGGCAGACAAGGATATGTTTGGACATAATGGGGCTCCTTCCCTCTTTTTTATCTATCATACCGCAAACTGTGCGGCGACACAAGAGGGTGGTTCTGTGCTTTCAGACGCATCCCGTAAAAGAACAATGCCGAGCAGCCCGAAAGCCGCCCGACACCCCATTATATTTTAGTCCAGTGCACGGATGGCGTCCACCGTGCAACGGTACTGCTCTGCCACCTTTGCAAACTGCTCCTGCGTGCCCTCCAGCTGCCCGGCGCGCAGGGTCTCGGTCAGGGTATAGGTAGGCGCATACAGATTGGAAAATCCCAGATTCTGGCAGACGCCCTTGAGGGTATGCGCTCCGCGGAACGCCTCTTTCACGTCTCCCCTGCGCAGCGCTTCCTCCAGGATCTGAAAGCTGTCGTCCTGCAAGAACATCCGCACAAATTTGCAGATCATGGCTTCGTTATACAGCCGCCCAAGCACCTCCTGATAGTCTGCGCCCATCTTTTTATAGCATTCCTGTATCGTCATCGCTTACGCCGTGCCTTTCTTTTTTGCTATCGTTTGCTTTCCCACCGCCGCATCTTACTACGCTTCACGGCGATATAGTGTTATGATAGCACCTTTCCGGCCAGCTTGCAACTAGAGCGCAACAAATTTTGCACTCTATCTAGTTTTTGCGTTCTCTTTTTGGCAGTTGCACCAAAACCGCGCCCAGCTCTTCAAAAAGCGCCTGCTACCGCGCCCTTTTCCGCTGCTGCCAGCTGCCGCTTCTGCCGGCTGAAAAAAGCAGACCGTGCAGCGCCGTCAACTGCGGATTCCGTATTGACGAACCGCACAAAAAACGATATACTATATTTTGGCGGTGCAGCTGTGCCGCCGGATGCCGGGGTGTTGCGCAGTTGGTAGCGCGCCTGCTTTGGGAGCAGGAGGCCGCGAGTTCGAGTCTCGCCACTCCGATACTGCAAACGCACGTTGATTCGATAAGAGTCAACGTGCGTTTTTATTTTGCCGGTAAACTTGACGGGGAAAATCCAAATGTGTGCAAAAACTACGCACACTGCAAGGACGCTTTTAAAAAACAGAGCAGCCTTTTTTCTATTTCCTCCCCTTTTGCGGGATTGATAAAAGCCCACAAGTGCGGTATACTGAATAGTACTTTATTTAAGAGAAGTAAGGAGGTGCGGCCCATGGCGATCGGTGTGCCCCGCCCGCTGGCGATAGAAAAACCGCAGGCCGTAGATCTTATACAGGCGGCGCGGTATTTCGGTGCGCACGGCGAGCCGGACGCTGCCACGCTGGCACTGCTGCAAAAGTGCGCAGTGCCGCTGCTGGCGGCGGCGATGCCCCGGGCGGTGTGGCTGCTGGCAGACACCCCTGCCCTGACCGAGGCCGGGCTTCTGCCCGGTGAAGACGTGCACAAGCACCTGACCGGCTGCGGGCAGGCCATTCTGCTGGCAGTGACGCTGGGTCCCGGGGTGGATGCCCAGATCCGCCGGGCGGGCGTGGGCGATATTGCCGCCGGGGTAGCCTCCGATGCCTTGGGCAGCGCACTGGCCGAGCAGGCCGCCGATGCCGCCGAGGCGCAGCTGCGCCAGTGGGCGGCGACAGTGGGAAAGTATCTGACCGGGCGCTTTTCGCCCGGCTACGGCGATTGGGATATCGCGGTGCAGCCGATGGTGGCAGCGGCGCTGGACACCGTGCGCAAGGCCGGGCTGTGCGTCACCGACACCAACCTGATGACCCCGCGCAAGAGCGTGACTGCCCTGCTGGGGGTCAGCGACCACCCGGTAAAGGGACAACTGGCCGGGTGCGGCCATTGCGTGCTGCGCACCCGCTGCGAATACAGAAAGAGGGGAAAGACCTGTGCAAGTGAATGAACTTTTCAGACAGAGCAATACCATCCTGCTGGACGGCGGCATGGGCACCATGCTGCAAGCTGCCGGGCTCAAGCTGGGCGCACGCCCGGAAGAGCTGAACATCACCGACCCGGCGCTTATCGAGGGCATCCATGGGCAGTACGCTGCGGCGGGCAGCCGCATCGTCAACGCCAACACCTTCGGCGCTTCTGCCCACAAGCTGGCAGGCAGTGCTTACACGCTGGAACAGATCATCACCGCAGGCATTGAAAACTGCAAGCGCGCCTGTGCGCCCTACGGTGCGCTGACCGCGCTGGACGTAGGCCCGCTGGGCGAGCTGCTGGAGCCCAGCGGAACGCTGGCCTTTGAGGATGCTGTGGCCGAGTATGCCCGCATCGTCAAGGCGGGCGAAGCCGCCGGGGCAGACCTGATCTTTTTTGAGACCTACACCGACCTGTACGAGCTGAAAGCCGCCCTGCTGGCTGCCAAGGAGAACACCCATCTGCCCATTCTGGCCAGCATGAGTTTTGAAGCGGGCGGGCGCACCTTTACCGGCTGCACAGTGGAAAGCTTTGCCGCCACCGCCCGGGGCTTGGGGGCAGACGCCGTGGGCATCAACTGCTCGCTGGGTCCCAAAGAGATCTTCCCCATGGCAAAGCGGCTGGCCGAGGCCGTGCCCGGCAACTTCCCGGTGTTCGTCAAGCCCAACGCCGGTCTGCCCCGGGCGGACGGCAGCGGCTACGATATCACCCCGCAGCTGTTCGCCTTGCAGATGAAGCCCTACCGGGAGCTGCACCTGTTTGCCGCCGGCGGCTGCTGCGGCACCACCCCGGAGTTCATCAAGCTGCTCAACGGCACCTTTGCAGGCTGCACCCCGGGGCGTCCCGCGCACCGGATGCCCTCGGTGCTTTGCACCCCGGTGGACACGGTCACGGTAGACGGCATCACGGTGGTGGGCGAGCGCATCAACCCCACTGGCAAAAAGCGCTTCCAGCAGGCTTTGCGGGAAGGCGACATGAACTATGTGCTGGAACAGGCCGTCAGTCAGGCAGAGGCCGGGGCGCAGATCCTGGACGTGAACGTGGGCGCACCCGGCGTAGACGAGCCGGTGCTGATGGAGCAGGTGGTCAAGGCGCTGCAAAGCGTGACCAGCCTGCCTCTGCAGCTGGACTCCTCCAACGTGGAAGCGCTGGCGCGGGGTCTGCGGGTGTACAACGGCAAGCCCATCGTCAACTCCACCAACGGTGAGCCGGAAAAGCTTGCCGCCATCCTGCCGCTGTGCAAGAAGTACGGTGCCGCCATCGTGGGGCTTGCCATCGACGAAAAAGGCATCCAGCCCAAAGCCGCAGACCGCGTAGCCATTGCCCGCCGCATCACCGAGGCCGCGCTGGCGGCGGGCATCCCCCGGGAGGATATCTACATCGACTGCCTTACCCTGACCGCCAGCGCCCAGCAGGAGGATGTGCTGGCTACAGTACAGGCACTGGAGACCTGCAAAAAGGAGCTGGGAGTGCGCACCGTGCTGGGCGTGTCCAACATCAGCTTTGGTCTGCCCTGCCGCACCTACCTGAACACCACCTTCCTGACCATGGCCATGTACGCCGGGCTGGACCTTGCCATCATGAACCCCTCCAGCGAAGAGATGATGGCGGCGGTGTACGCCTACAACGTGCTGACCAACCGGGACAAACAGAGCACAAAGTACATCGAGCGCTTTGCCGACCGTGTGCCCGCCAGCACTGCGCTGGCACAGGCTGCAAAGACCGTGCCTGCCGCCAGTGCCGCCGAAACAGAACTTACCGGTCCCTACGCCGCCCTGATGAAAGCGGTGGAAAAGGGCTTGAAAGGTGACGCCGCCGCCCATACCCGCGCCCTGCTGGCAGAAAAGCAGCCGCTGGAAGTGGTGGACGAAGCCTTGATCCCCGCTTTGGACATTGTGGGCGGCAAGTATGAAAAAGGCACCCTGTTCCTGCCGCAGCTGCTGCAGGCTGCCAGCGCCGCCCAGAGCGCCTTTGAGGAGATCAAGACCGCCATTGCCCAAAAGGGCGAAGGCAGCGCCAGCAAGGGACGCATCGTCCTTGCCACCGTCAAGGGCGATGTGCACGACATCGGCAAAAACATCGTCCGGGTCATTCTGGAAAACTACGGCTTTGAGGTGCTGGACCTTGGCCGGGATGTGCCGGTGGAAACGGTGGTGGACACGGTGCGGGAAAAGGACGTGCATCTGGTAGGCCTTTCCGCCCTGATGACCACTACCTTGAAAAGCATGGAGGAGACCATCGCCGCCCTGCACGCCGCTAAGCTGGACTGCAAGATCATGGTGGGCGGTGCCGTGCTGACCCCGGAATACGCCGAGAAGATCGGCGCGGACTGGTACGCCAAGGACGCCAAACGCAGCGCTGACATCGCCAAGGAGTTCTTTGGGGTGTAACGCAAAAAATTTCAGATTCAGACTGCTGAGAAGTGCAGATTTTTCAGCAGTCTTTTTTCATGGGCAGGGCGTTTATTTGCAAACTGTTCAAAATTACCACAAAAAATTGCCACGATTGTCTGGCATAATAAGGGTGCACTCAGGGAGAACGGAACGGACATCCCCCATAACCTCCGAAAGGTTCTCCCCGCAAAAGCCCATGCAGGCACATTTTCCTGCGGGTGCGGTCGCAGCAGCGGCGCACAGCAGGCCCATAAAAAACTGTCTCCCGTTTCTATGCGAGGCAATAGCCAGAACGGCGGACAGACTACCAAATCCCTCCTGACCAAGCCGCAATGTTCAGGGGTTCCTATACAGCAGGCAGTGTCGCTTTCCTCCTCCTTTCCACGACACTGCCTGCTTTTTGTTTGCGCATTCTTCCGTGAAATACAGGCAGTCTCAAGGTCGGAATGTTGCCCTGCCGCCCGCTCCCCCGCATACAAAAACCGCCCCGGCTTCCTGTTATGGAAACCGGGGCGGTTCGTTTGCTTTATTTGTGCTTTTTCAAGCGCTCATGATTTTTCTGGATCTTCCGCGTGTAGTATCTGCAAAGGTTTCCTCTTCGCTGAACCGCAGCCAATAGGGATCTTCCGTCAGACAGGCATTGGTACGCTTAACAATTTCCCACGCATTGTAGTCCGGAAGGCCCATCATTTTCAGAATACCCTTGCAGTCCATCCGGTTTTTCGGAAAGATACGCTTCTTGGCCCAAACAACCACATCCACCAATGGAACTTTGCGTTTATCTCCGATGAAAAGATTCAATGGCAGATTATACTGCAGAACGCCCTCATTTGCGCAAAGATACTGTCCATCTTCGCTCAGGTGGGCGATTTCCTTTTTACACTAAAAGCACTCTTGCTCTGCGCTGTACCTCTTTTTCGATCATCTTCAAGCGATTTGGCGGCAGATTATAACGTGTCGCTCTGCGGTCAAAGGTGTAGCGCACAGCGATTTCTCCTTTCATCCATGATCTTTTTCTTTATTATACGGCATCAGAATCCGAATGAAAAGCACCACCGTCATTCCGCACAAAATTCAAGGATAAAATTTTATACCCAGAAATCTGCAAAAATCGGGTTTCTGATGTCATTTTGCCGATCCTCCACGAATTTTGCTACAAACTTGCTACAAACGACTGAAAAGGGGGCCTCCTACACGTTTCATTATCAATATGCAGAAGTGAATTTGTTTCACTTTTGCATATCAAAAAGCACGTAGATACAAGAAAAAGCCGCTTACCTTTTCAGGTAAACGGCCTTACGCTTGGTGGAGCATTGTCCACAGCACTCGAACCCAACACTTCCTCACGGGTGACCGTCTTGGCATCGTCTGTGAAGTTGAAATTGAGCACGACCCGGTCGTCAAAGACGTAGACCGAGTTGACAAAGGTATCAATGATCTGCCGCTGGTGCTCCGTACTGCCCACGTCACCCTTGCGGAATTTTTCAAGCCAGAACCGAATCCACTCACGGGTCAGGACGGGCTTTTTCAGCTCTTCTTCCAGAATACTGGTGTTCAGGGCTTCTTTCCGGGCTTCCAGCTCGTCCAACCGCTGCTTGGTGGTCGGGGTCAGGATGCCCTGTTCAATGGCTTCCAGAAGGTTTGCGAGCCGTTTCTCCGTATCCCGGAGCTGCTCTTTCAGAACAGGCAGGCGGGTGTTCTCCTGCTGCTGGGCTTCCATAATCAAATCTATCAGCCGTTCGATGATTTCATCGCTGAAAATCACCTTGATGGCAGTCTCCACCACGAACCGTTCCAACGGCTCTTTGCGGATGGCTTTCAGATCGCAGTGCGCCTTGCCGTGGCGTTTGGCTTTGCCGCACTTGTAGTAATAGTAGGTGTTTCCCATGTGGCTTGTGCCGCTTTCGCCGCCCATGAGCGTACCGCACTTGCCGCAGAACAGCTTGGTGGTCAGCAGATAGCTCACATCCTCTTTTGCAGGGCGACCGTGGGCGATCTTGTTCTGCTCGAAACGCTGCTGCACCCGGTTGAACAAGTCCTCGTCCACGATGGCGGGAATGCCGCCCGGTGTCACGATGTCTTTATATCGGTATTCACCGATGTAACGGCGGTTCCGGAAAATTTGGAAGAAGCTGTTCTTCACGAACGGCTTCCCGGTGCGGGTGCGCAGCCCTCGCTCATTCAGGGAGGCTGCGATTTTCTCGGCAGGCTCGCCGTTGGCGTACCGGGTGAAGATCTCCTGCACAATGGGAGCCGTCTCCGGGTCGATATGGTACAGTCGGTCCTCCTTGCCAATGGTGAAGCCCAGCGGAACGATACCGCCGTTGTACTTGCACTGGAGGGCGTTTTCGCGCTCACCGCGCGCTACTTTCAGGGCAAGTTCGGCGGAATAATATTCTGCCATGCCGATCAGCATACTCTCCACCATAATGCCTTCAGGTCCCTGCGAAATGGGTTCCATGGCAGACACCAGATGGACACCGTTCTTTTCCAGCTGGTACTTGTAGTTCACGGCATCGAACCGATTCCGGGCAAAGCGGTCGAGCTTCCAGACCAGAACCACATCGAAGATTTTCTTCGCGCTGTCCTTGATCATCCGCTGAAAGTCCGGGCGGTCATCCGTTTTGGCAGAGTAGGCACGGTCAATGTAGGTGCCGACCACAGTGATGCCGTTCTTCTCGGCGTAGTCCTTGCAGTCGCGCAGCTGTCCCTCAATGGACGCTTCACGCTGGCTGTCGGATGAATAGCGGGCGTAGATCACGGCGGTCATGGTTGCACCTCCTTGGCGTGTATTCGACTTGCCTTTATAGTATCGGGTCAAGCGCAGCTTGTCAACAATCTGCGAGCAGATTGAAATGTGAAAATTGCGAAACGCAGCGAAAAAGGTGAGAGCAAGAATCGTCCCGTGGCCACAAATTTTCAATTCTTGAAAATTCTTGCCCCTTTGGGACAGCTTCTTGTTGGGGCGTGCCTGCCCCAAACCCTGCTAGGAACGAGTACAGCAAACTGGAAGTTATAGTGCTATCTTTTTCCATTTTCTAATCTTAGTTCTAAATGTTCCGAACGGAGCAACCGTGTTAACATGTATAAACTTGTATACTTCCCAGACCGCTGTTTTGGTTGCTTCATCGGCCCACTTTCTCATATGTGGCTCGAATAACTCTTCGTCGCTTAATGAGTCAATCATTTCATAAATCGAATTAATATTCTCTCTCAGCATATCTTTCAACTCCTGCAACGACAGATAAGCATATGTATCTGTAAACCATTGATATAATTCGCCAAGCTGATTCCACTTGAAATCATCCGAAGGAGTCTTGACATGAAGACCATTTCTTTCGTCTGATTCCCATTTAAGAACAAGAGTTGTCCAGCCAACCTGGTAAGCAAGATTTTCTGCTGGAGTTCTGTCAACTTCCTCAACTCTCTTATCTTTTAATGATTCCGGAATAATATCAAATTCTGAAATGTACTTTGCAAAACTTTTATTTATCTCGTTCTTAAGTTCATCTTTATTCTCGTATGTTCTCACTAGTCTATCTCCTCAAATTTCGATTTGTTGAACTAAGCCGAGTATATCATACTCTCCAATGAAAGAACACCCCGATATAGTGAAATTTTGCCGTTTTCCTGCGTACGTGTGTACACACTCCACAGGAATTCTAAGGGGCCTGCCCCTTAGCACACGGACTTTGGAACAAAGTCTAGTGTGTTACACATTGTCAGAGGTGTACAGGCTCCCGGTACGCACGTACGCAGCGATTACCCCCAAACGCGCCATATAGGGGGACGATCAAGTTCGCACAAAGCGACCTTGATCCCGCAAAACAAAAGGCAGGATACCATCACCACGATGATACCCTGCCTTTGCTCGTTTACCGTTCCGAGTAGTCCTTCCGCAGAACCTCCGATAAACAAAAAACGTACCCGAACCCTTTCTCGTAAAGAATCGGGTTCGAGTACGAACTGTTTGGTGGAGAATTAGGGACTCGAACCCCAGACCCCCTGCGTGTGATGCAGGTGCTCTAACCAGCTGAGCTAATCCTCCATATTCGCTTGTGTTGTGCGCTCCGAACTGGAACGTGATTATTATAGCACGGCATTTGCCGAAATGCAAGCCCTAATTTAAAATTATTTTACTTTTTTCGAAACACTTTCCTTCCCAGCAAAAACGCCCTGCCGGGCTCCGGGCGTGCAACATTACCGCCGGGCAGCCGCACCGGCTGCGGCCTGCACAAAAAATGTGCGGCAGGCTGTTGCTCTTTGCCTGCAAATCGTGTATACTTGGGGGCAGAAAGCTGCATAAGAGAAATCGAGGGATGAATATGACACTTCGCGGGATCATCACGCTGGTAATATTGGCTGTGCTGTTTGCGCTGGCTGTGGTCTGGATCTCCAGACAGGGCGGCTGGAAGGGTGAGGGCTGCAACGGCAACTGTGCCTCCTGCCACAGCCATTGCGAGGACCCGGACACCAAAAAGAAATAACCCAAAACAGGGCTGCTGCACGAAACACGGTGCAGCAGCCCTAGTTTATGTTTGTACGCCAAAAACGTCTGCGGACATTTCCCCGGGGTACTTTTCACGGTTGTTTGCTCAGAGCGCACCGCGCTGGGCGGCGTAGACCGCGATGGTGCTCAAAAGATCCTGTAATGCCTTCTGGTAGGTGGTGCGGCCGATGTGCAGCTGCTCTAAAATCTCGTCCTCCGGGCGCTGCTCAAAAAAACGCATCCGCAGCAGGTCTGCCCGCATGGGGTCATGCACCTGATAATAGTCGATGCCCTCATCAATGGCGCTTTGCCAGCGGCGGTTTTCCGGCGTGCGCGCCCAGTGGCGCTCGCCATACTTGCGCAGGGCGTTCCGGGTCAGGTCGCGCTGTTCCGGTGTCACTGGCGCTTCCCCCTTTTGGGCAGTTCCAGCGTTGCACTGCGCGAGAACCGGTTCTCGGCATCGAAAAAGCAGGCGTCCCGCTCGGCCATCGTCAGGCCAAGCATGGTGGAAAGCCGCTCGGCTTCGTCCAGCTTGAACTGAGTCTCACCCAGCAGCTTGTGCCGCAGGGTGTTGCTGCTGATGTGCAGCACACTGGCCACATATTGCAGTTTGTAGCCGCTGTCTTGGATGTAGGTGTAGATCAGGTTCGTGTTTGCCATGGCTTCTCTCCTTTTTGTAGTTCACCGCGTTTGCAACAATCATTGGTTGTATTATACTCCGTTGTTGATTTGCTGTCAACCTACAATTTCCAAAACGCTCCGTAATTGTTGATTTTCAGGAAATTTTCTGTTATACTCAAAGCAGAAAACCGCGTCCTACACCACAACCCATAGTTTTCAGGAGAACTGTCATGTCCGATCTATCTACCCGTGTCCGGCTGCGCCGGGAGCAGCTTGGCCTTTCGCAGCAGGAGCTTGCCCGGCGCATGGGCTACCGCTCCCGTTCTTCCATCACCAAGCTGGAAAAAGGCATCAACGATCTGCCCCAGTCCAAGGTGGAGGAGCTGGCGCAGGCGCTGGAGACCACCCCCGCCGCCCTGCTGGGGCTGGACGCGCCCTGCGCCTGCCCCCTGGGCTTTGAGCCGTTGCCTGCCATGGTGCAGGTGCCGCTGATCGGCTCCATTGCCTGCGGCACCCCCATCACCGCCGAGCAGAACATTGAATGCTATATCGGGGTGCCCGCCGCGTGGCACGCAGATTTTGCCCTGACCTGCCACGGCGACAGCATGTCGCCCACAATATGCAACGGAGACATCGTTTGTATCCGCTGCCAGCCCGAGGTGGAGCAGGGCGAGATCGCCGCCGTGCGGGTGGGCGAGGAAGCCACCCTCAAGCACTTCCACCGGCAAGGCGATGCCGTGATGCTGCTGGCGGATAACGCCGCCGTCTGCCCGCCCATGTTCTACGCCGGCGAGCAGCTTTCGGAGCTGCACATTGAGGGCAAAGCCGTGGGGCTTTGCCGCGGTCTATAAGATAAGGAAAGAAAGGAGCAGCCTGTGTTCGGCAAAAAGAAAGTATCCTCCTACGACCCCGCCGCCCAGAAGCCGGTGCTGCGGTGCAGCATCTGCACCGGGGAGCAGGTGGCCGGATTTCAGGATCTGCACACCGGCCATTTTACCGAGGTACAGCTGATCCGCAGCCCGCAGGAATTGCAGGCCTTCCGCAGCCGATACGGCATCCCCGCCGACTGCCCCATTGAAAAGATCTATTGAGCAAGGAGTTCATCATGCAGCAGGCACCCGAAGCCATGACCCTGAAGGTCATTGCCCATATCCATACCGCCTTTCCCACCAAGTTCGGCATCCCGCGCCAGAGCGGGCTGGTGGAAGAGCTGCGGGGCGAGATCATCTTTACCCCGGAATACCGCAATCCCGACGCCCTGCGCGGGTTGGAGGATTTCAGCCACATCTGGCTGGTGTGGCAGTTTTCCGGTGCAGTGCGAGAAAGTTGGTCTCCCACCGTGCGCCCGCCGCGCCTTGGCGGCAACACCCGGGTGGGCGTTTTCGCCACCCGGTCGCCCTTCCGGCCGAACCCGTTGGGACTTTCCAGCGTTAAGCTGGAAGCCATTGAGCAGCGCCCGGATGTGGGACCGGTGCTCATCGTGCGCGGTGCCGACCTGATGGACGGCACCCCCATCTACGATATCAAGCCCTACATCCCCTACGCAGACTGTCACCCGGACGCCGCCGAGGGCTTTACCGGGCAGACCCGCACCCACCATCTGGAGGTGTCCTGCCCGGAGGCGCTGTGGCAGACCGTACCGGAGGCCGACCGTGCCGCTTTGCAGGGCGTGCTTGCCAGTGACCCCCGCCCCTCCTACCAGCACGACCCGCAGCGGGTGTACGGCATGGAGTTTGCCGGGCTGGAGGTGCATTTTACCGTGGACGGTGCTCAGCTCACCGTGCGGGACATTACCCTGTTATAAAAGGAGCCGTTCATGGAACTGCGGACTGTCAACACCTTTCTGCACATCGCCGAGCTGCACAGCTTTTCCCGCACCGCGCGACAGCTGGGCTACTCGCAGTCGGCGGTGTCCTCCCAAATCGCACAGTTGGAAGCCGAACTGGGCACCCCGCTGTTTGACCGCGTGGGCAAGACGGTGCGTCTGACCGATGCCGGGCAGACCTTTTTAGGCTACGCCCGCACCCTGCTGGAAACTGCCCAGCAGGCACAGGCTGCCTTGCAGCCCGCCCAGCAGGTGCGGGGCAGCCTGCGCATCGCGCTGGCAGATTCCGTGTGCAGCACCTTTTTGCCCGGACTGTTGCAGCGCTACCATGCCCGCTGCCCGCAGGTGGAGCTGGTGCTGCACACCGCCTCCACGGACGAGATGCTGCAACTGCTGAGCACCAATCAGGTAGACCTTGTCTACACGCTGGACCAGCCCCTTTTGCAGCCTGCGCTGGTGCTGGCTGCGGACGTGCCGGAGCCTGTGTGCTTTATTGCGCCGCTGCAGCATCCGCTGGCGCAGGAAAGCGTGCTCCCGCTGGATATTCTGCCCCGGCAGGAGTTTCTGCTCACCGAGCGGGGCATGAGCTACCGGGACGCGCTGGACCAGTGCATGGCGGCGCACGGTCTTGCCATCCATCCCTATCTGGAGCTGGGCAGCGCTGCGCTGCTGTGCCAGATGGTAGAACAGGGCATGGGGCTTTCCTTTTTGCCGGAGTACATCGTGCGCAGTGCGCTGGCCGAGGGGCGTCTGGCGCGGCTGAACGTACCGGACTGCACCGTCATGATGCACCGGCAGCTGTTCTACCACCGCGATAAATGGGTGACCCCCCAGATGAACGTATTCATTGAGCTGGTGCGGCAGGGCGCACAGACAAAATGATTTAGAATGCCCGCCGCGCTGCTTTGGGCATATTCAGCGGAAGAAATATTTTTATTTCGGGGTTCAGAAACGCCTGCGGGCGTTTCTGAACCCCATTTTCACGAGAGGGGCAACCCTCTCAGTCACGCCTTACGGTGTGCCAGCTCCCCCGAAGGGGGAGCCAAGGTCTAAGGCTTATTGCTGAAGGTTTAAAGTACAATGAGAAAGTTTCCCGCAGTGCTCTTGCCTCTCCCTTTGGGAGAGGTGTCACCGCAGGTGACGGAGAGGGCGCACGCCGTTGCCCTTGTTGTTAAAGCACTAAGTGCAATAAGAAACCTTCCCGCCATGCTAAAAGCTCCCCCTTTCGGGGGAGCTGACATCGCGCAGCGATGACTGAGAGGGTTTTCCAAAACGAAAAACCGCCGAAGGTTTCCCTTCGGCGGTTTTTCGTATGATAGGAGGATCAAAAATGATCTTTGCTAAGTCTTAGTTCAGGATGGTCTGCTCGGTCTCGATGTCGAACAGGTGCACCTTATGGGGATCGAATGCAACGCGGACGGTGTCTCCGTTGCGAGCCTTGGAGGTGGGAGCAACGCGGGCGGTCATCTTGTTGCCCTTGTACTCCAGGTACAGGTAGATCTCAGCGCCCATCATTTCGGAAACATCGACCTTAGCATCCAGCTGGCAGTCGGTGTGCTTTGCCATAAACTCGGGCTCGTCGTCGATATCCTCGGGACGGATGCCCATCTTGATCTTCTTGCCAACATAGGAATCCAGCTTGCCGTCGGCGGTCTTCTCCTTGGGCAGGGGAATCACGTCGCCGCCCAAGTCAACACCGTACAACTCGCCCTTCTTGATCAGGGTGCCGTCCAGGAAGTTCATCTGGGGGCTGCCGATGAAGCCTGCAACGAACATATTGCAGGGCATATCGTACAGGTTCTGCGGGGTATCGACCTGCTGGATGATGCCGTCCTTCATAACCACGATACGGTCGCCCATGGTCATAGCCTCGGTCTGGTCGTGGGTAACGTAGATGAAGGTGGTAGCCAGCTTCTTGTGCAGCTTGATGATCTCGGTGCGCATGGAGGTACGCAGCTTAGCATCCAGGTTGGACAGGGGCTCGTCCAGCAGGAAGACTGCCGGGTTACGAACCATTGCACGGCCCAGAGCAACACGCTGACGCTGACCACCGGACAGAGCCTTAGGCTTGCGGTCCAGCAGGTGCTCGATCTCCAGAATCTTAGCAGCCTCGTGCACGCGCTTGTCGATCTCGTCCTTCGGGGTCTTGCGCAGTTCCAGACCGAAAGCGATGTTCTTGTAAACGGTCATGTGGGGGTACAGAGCGTAGCTCTGGAACACCATGGCGATATCACGATCCTTCGGGGGAACGTCGTTGATCAGACGGCCGCCGATGTACATCTCGCCCTTGGAGATCTCCTCCAGACCGGCGATCATACGCAGGGTGGTGGACTTGCCGCAGCCAGAGGGGCCGACGAAGATGATGAACTCCTTATCCTGGATCTCCAGGTTGAAGTCGGTAACGGACGGGGCAGTTGCGCCCGGATAGATCTTGTAGATGTGCTGGCAGCTAATGGAAGCCATAATCGTTATCCTCCGTAAAATATTTGATGTTTCACGCCCTTGACGGCGTGTTGTTTCGTTGGTACTATAATAGCAGATAATTTTGTGATATAAAATAGCATTTTATTGATTAGAGGTGTCAGATATTGCTGTTTGACTGGAACACCATCGCCGCACCAGCTGCGCTGCTGGATGTGCAGCTTTCCGCGCCCCGCACCCTGACCGGCGAGGGGCTGTGGGTCTGCCTTGTTTCCAGCGGCAGATGCACCGCCTCCCTGCCCGGGGCGTCTGCCGCACCCGCCGGCTCTGTGCTGGTGCTGCCGCCGCAGTCCGCTGCGGCAGGACACCTGATCTTAAGCCGTGCCCCGCTCACCCTGACCCCGGAGGACAACTGCCACCTGTTGTGCGTTCAGCTGACCGGGCAGGCCAGCGCGCAGTTCTTAAACGGTCTGCGGGAGCTGCCCTACCTTGCCAAGGGCGAGACCTGCCCTGCCGCCGCCGAGCTGATGGGGCGGCTTGCAGAGGAAAAGCCCACCCACAGCCGTGCCTGCAGCCAGCTGGCCTTTGCCCTGCTGTGCGAGTTGGCGGGTGCCGACAGCGCCGCGCCCGCCCTGCCGCCGCTGGTGCAGGCCGCCATTGAGGATATCCGCGCCAACTATGCCGGGCTGTACGGCGTAGAGGAACTCAGCGAGCGGCTGGGCGTCTCCAAAAGCCATCTGGTGCGCACCTTTACCGCCGCCGTGGGCGTGCCGCCGGGCAAGTACCTGACCACCGTGCGCATCGAGGCCGCGCAGCGGCTGCTGCTGCACCGGGAGTACACATTGGACGTGGTGGCCAGCCTATGCGGCTTTTCCGGGGCGAACTACCTATGCCGGGTATTCAAAAAAGAAACCGGCCAGTCCCCTGCACAATGGCGGGCACTGACCGGTCGCGCCGCACAGGCCGGGCTTACGCCCGAGGAGACCATGCGGGAACAGGAGATGTATATTTAAGCCGTCTCGGCCTTTTTTCTGCGCAGCAGAAACAGGGTCAGCAGCGCGGTGAGCAGTTCCGAGGCCGGGAAGGCCGCCCATACGCCCGGCATCCCGAACACTGCGCTGAGCACCAGCGAGCAGACCACAATGGCTACCATTCCCCGGCAGATGGAGGTAACGGAAGCCTCCGCCGGGCGGTTCACGGCGCTCAGATAGCCCGCCGCCATGATGTTGAAGCCCGCAAAGAAGTAGCCCACAAAGTACATCCGCATCCCGGTGTGGGCGTACTGCGCCATCTGCACCGAGTTTTCGCTGTTGAACCAGCTTACAAAGGTATCGGTCAGGCCGAACACTGCGGCGTACAGCACCGCAGCCAGCACCAGCACGGTGCCGCTGCCCAGCAGCAGCAGCTTCCGCGCCCCGGCGCGGTCGTTCTGGCCGTAGCAGCAGCTCACCAGCGGCTGTGCGCCCTGCGCCACGCCGTTGAAGATGGCCGTAGCCACCAGTGCAAAGTTTGCCACCACGCCGTAGGCTGCTACGCCCACGTTGCCCGCCAGACCCAGCAGCAGAAAGTTGAACACCGTGGTGGTCACGCCGGAGGAAAGCTCGCCCACAAAGCCGGAGACGCCCAGCTGACAGCTCTGTCCCAGCAGCCTTGCCGAGGGCATCTGCCGCACGAATTGCAGGGTGTTTTCCTTTTTAAGGAAATGGCGGCTGCAAATGGCAATGCTGATAATGGGCGAGACCGCCGTTGCCAGCGCCGCACCGGCCAGCCCCAGACCCATGGGGAACATGAAGATATAGTCGAACACCACGTTGAACAGACTGCCGCTCAAGGTCGCCACCATGGCAAGGGAGGGGTCGCCGTCGTTGCGGACAAAGGCCGACACGATGTAGTTGCACATAAAAAACGGGGTGAACAGCAGAAAAATGCGGGCGTAGGGGATGCCCAGCGCCACGATGCCGACATCACCGCCCATGAGCCGCAGCAGCGCCCCGGGCGCAAAGACACCCGCCAGCATCCACGGGATAGACGCCAGTACGGCGCACAGGATGGCGTTGGAGAAATACCGCTGCCCCCGGGCATCGTTCTGTGCCTTGGCAATGGCGTAGCGGGTGGCCGAGCCCAGCGCGATCATGGAGCCAATGGCAAAAATAAAGTTATAAATGGGCAGGCAGAGGTTGAGCAGGGTAACGCCGTCTGTACCGGCGGCCTGTGCAATAAAATAGGTGTCGGCCAGAATATAGCACGAAGTACCCAGCAAGCCGAAAATATTCTGCGAGACATATTTAAAGAACTGTTTTGTCAGATCCATACACTTTTCCCTTTTTTCCCTGTTTTTGCATACGTCTGGAAATTGTAGCATATCTGCCGCTGCAAGTCAACCGCAAAACCCGCCCATTACCGTATAAAAGAAGCAGTTGCGCACAGCGCCCTGCGGGTGTATACTGAACACTGCCGCACCTTGCGGCACACCTGTATGCAGAAAGGAAGAAGCCCTATGTCCGACAGGATCTTATTTTCCATCGGCGAAGCGCTGATCGATATGATCCCCTCCCGGGTGGGGTGCAGCTTTGACGAAGTACCCGCCTTCAGCCCCCGGGTGGGCGGTGCTCCGGCCAATGTCTGCGCCGCCGTTGCCCGGCTGGGCGGGCGCAGTGCGCTGCTGAGTCAGCTGGGCGACGACCCCTTTGGCCACAAAATTGCCCGGGTGCTTGCCGCCTGCGGCGTGGAACTTTCCCATCTGGAATTTACCGGCAAAGCCAGCACCGCGCTGGTCTTCGTCAGCTTAGCGGAAAACGGCGAGCGCACCTTCAGCTTCTGCCGCAAGCCCTCCGCAGACCTGCTGTACGCCCCGGAGCAGATCGACCCGGGCTGGTTTTCGCAGGCATTTGCCCTGCATTTTTGCAGCGTCTCGCTGGTGGACAGTCCCATGCGCTACGCCCATCTGGCTGCCATCACTGCCGCGCGGGAGGCGGGAGCCATCCTCAGCTTTGACCCCAATCTCCGCTTTCCCCTCTGGCCGGACCGGGAGCAGCTGCGCCAGACCGTGTGGCAGTTTTTCCCCTTGACCCATATCCTGAAGCTTTCGGACGAGGAGTTGCCCTTCCTTACCGGCACCGAGGATATTGAAGCCGCGCTGCCCCGGCTGTTTACCGGCGATGTGCAGCTGGTGCTGTACACCTGCGGCAGCAAGGGTGCCCGCGCCTACACCCGCACCGTCAGTGCCCGCGCCCGCTGCCCCAAGGTGACGGCGGTGGACACCACCGGCGCGGGGGACGGCTTTATCGGCTCGTTCCTGTGGCAGCTGCAGCGGGACGGCGTGACCACCGCCGAACTGCCAAAGCTTTCCCGCAAACGCCTGACCGAATATCTGACCTTTTCCAACCGCTTCTGTGCTATCAGCGTGCAGCACCACGGCGCCATCGACAGCTACCCCACCTTGGAGCAGATGGAGCAGCCGGAGGCCGATTTGCCCCTGCCATAAAGGCAAATTTACAGCACATTTTGTATTTTTTAACATTTATATGCTATATTGTATAAAAAGTTCGCTCTTTCACCACCCAAAAGGAGGAACCCATGCCCTTTGAGTTTGCTTTTCTGGACTGGCTGTACCAGTTCCGCAACCCGGTAATGAACGCAATTTCCATCTTTTTTGATTACGCCGGGGCTCACGGCGAGATCTGGATCGCCTTCACCCTGCTGCTTTTGCTCTTCCGACGCACCCGCAAAGCGGGCTTTGCCATGGCGGTGGCGCTGGTGCTGTACATGGCGGCGGGGCACTTCTTCCTCAAGCCGCTGTTCGCCCGCCCCCGCCCCTGCGATCTCAACACTTCCATCACCATGCTGGTGGCGCGTCCGCACGGGCACTCCTTCCCCTCCGGGCACACCGCCTCCGGGGTGGCGGCAGCCTACGCGCTCTGGCTGCAAAACCGGAAGCTGGGCGCGCCCGCGCTGGTGCTGGCAGCCTTTATCGCCTTTACCCGGCTGTACCTCTATGTGCACTTCCCCACCGATGTCCTCGGCGGCGCAGTGCTGGGCATCGCGCTGGGCACTGTGGCCTCCGCATTTGCAAACTATATGGCAAATTGCAAAAAGAAACAACAAATTGTATAAGAAAAGGTCGCTGCATCCATTTGTGCAGCGACCTTTTTGCTCTATTATTCTGTCGGGAGCTGTACCTTCCGGTTCTGTGCCGGGTCCCAGCACACCAGCTCCAGCCGGCTGCCCGCAGGCAGGGCGGCGTCCGGCTTTGCCGCCTGCCAGCAGCGCTTGAGCACCGCAGCGGCTCCGGCGTCCTCTACGCCGGGCAGCTCGGTGCACAGCACCGTGCCCTGCCAGCCGTTCTCCGTGTACAGGCTCAGTGCGCCCGCCTTGCCGTCCAGAATGGCGGTAATGTCCTGCTGCAGCTGCGCGTAGCCCTCGGCGGTGGCGGCGTACTCGCCGTGCCACTTTTCAAAAAACACCGAGAACTCCCCGCACAGCTCAATGAGCAGATCCTCTGTGCCAGTAGGGCTTTGCACCACCAGCGCCAGATCCTGCTCTTCCATGTAGTCAAAGTCCGGGTCGTCCCATGTGTGCACGGTGACCTTCTGCCGGCTGAGCAGCATCAGCAGCTCCCCCTGCTTTTCAGCGGTGTCAAAATCGCCCTGCGGGCTGTTCCAATCTGTGTTCATCGGTGTTCCTCCGTTTTTCTGTTGTACGGGCGGGGTTTCCCCGCTGTATGATCTGTTCAATCCTTCTCCTCGCTGCCATCTGCGGGCTTTTCCGCTGCGGCGCGGGCCTTCTGTTCCTTTTTAGCGCAGTAGAGCGCGCGGTCGGCGCGGTCCTTCACTGCGACCACGTCCTCCCCGGAAAAGGCGGCAGAGCCAAGGGAGACCGTCGGCAAAATGGTAAGCGTCTTGCGCCGTTCCGCCAGCAGAGATTGCAGCGTTGCTGCGCAGCGGGCTTCGCTTGCCTCGTCCTTCAGCAGCACGCAAAATTCATCGCCGCCGATACGGTAGCAGTAGCCGCAGCGGGCGTAGGCTTTTTTGATGCAGTCCGCGATCTCGGCAAGGCAGACGTCCCCCTGTAAATGGCCGTAGCGGTCGTTGATCTGCTTGAAGTCATCCACATCGAACACCACCAGCACCCCGCCGCTGCGGCGCATCTCGGCGGTGCGGTTCAGGTAGCTATTCTGGTCCAAAAGCCCGGTCAGCGCGTCCAGCTGGTTCCACATCTCGCTGCAATAAATATAGTATAGCACCGACAGCAGGGTGACGCACAGCCATGTGACGTGCAGCGCCGGCAGCGCGATCTGAATCACGGTCTCCGCGCCCAGAAACAGGGTCAGCGGGTAGATCAGCGTGCGGCTGCGGTTCTGAAAGACCGCCGCCGTGCGCACCGTAGCCACCATAAGGTACAGCATGGAGGCATAATACATGATGACATAAATGAAAAAGTACCCACCCCGGGCATAGAGGTTTTCCGCACTCACCGAGAACACCGGCCCATAGGGCAGCGTTGCCGCCAGAAAAAGCAGATACGCGCCCTCGCAGCACACCGCCGCCTTGAACCCGCGCCGGATGATGGTTTTTTTGTCCAGCACATACACAAGGCACAGCGCCACCGCTGGTGTCAGCCCGAAGCCCAGATAGTTGGACAAAATATTCAGCCAGCGGTAGCCCGGCGGTGTGCCGTCCACCACGATGGTGATGACTTCCAGCACCGAGATCGCCGCGATCAGCGCAAAAGCCAGAAAGAACCCGCGCTTCTGCTTTTTATTCAAAGATTCGCTCAGCCTTGTAAGAAGGCACATAAAGCCAAGCACGAAAAGATCAATAGTCGTTAAAATAAAAAAATAGCTATCCATTGCAAATTATCTCACTCTGCGCGCTGATGCCTTTGATAAGGCGCAGACAACTTCGATATGTGTCGTCGCTAGAATCGGAACACATGGATTCAGCCTCGTTAGAAGCATGGGAACACAAAACAGCAGGGGAGTGGTTCTCCTTGCTATTCTTGCGAAGCGGCTTGAAATTCTTGCCGTCCACACTGTTTTTGAACCCGGTCTTGTAAACAAAGACAATCATGTAGGGGTCTTTGTTCCCATTACTATCATAACCGCCCACGATTACTTTTTCAACTATACTTTCAAAAATATGTCGGTCAAAGGTGTCCAGAACCTCGTTCTGTTCAAGGGTTTGCCGGAACGTGGCAACACGCTTGCGCATTGTAGATTCGGTTTCGGCTGCATCTTGCAGGCTTTCACACTCTTTCTGCAACTGCTCAATCTGGCTGGACAGGTCTAAATACTTTCGGTCGTAGGTCTCCTTGTCAATGGTATCTTCAAGACGCATATCAACCAGCTTGTTTTTCTTGACTTCCAGAGCGTGAATGTCCTTTTCAGCTTTTGCAAGACGCTTGCCCGCGTTGCTTTCGGAAAGGGCTTCTTCCGTCCGTTTCATAAACTCGTCCAGAACATCCTTGTTGTTCTGGCACAAGAGGCGATAGGATTCTACAAAAGCCCGTTCAATCGTTCTTTCGTCAACACCCTTGCTCTCCGGGCAGAACTTTTTTCCTTTTTTGGTGGAAACGACACATTGCCAGATTGCTTTATTATATTGTGAACTGCTATGCCAACTCCTCCTTGTCAGGGTGCCACCACAGAAACCACATTCTATCATGCAACTAAAAGCGTATTTCCGGCTGAACTTTTCACGTTTGCCGTCTACATTAAGGCTGCGGGGCTTTGCACGCCGCCGCAAAATTTCTTGGGCGGCTTCAAAGACTTCTTCCGAAATAATGGGCTCGTGGTGCTCACGAATATAAAATTGATCTTCCTCGCCGAAGTTGTACAGACGCCGTTTTGAAATAGGGTCAACGGTGAATGTCTTTCCTAACAAAATGTCGCCTTTGTATTTTTCGTTTTTGATAATGCCGATTACGGTACTGTCCGCCCATTTGGGACTGCCGCGTTTGGTTTTATAACCTAAGTTTTCAAGTTCTTTGGCAATAACCGAACCACCGGCACCCTCCGTGTATCGCTGAAAAATGTAACGGACAACAGCCGCTTCTTCTTCGTTGACGGTGAGGGTTTTGTCCTCTGGATTGTAGTCATAGCCTAAACAGCCCTGAAAACCGACCAGCTCACCGCGCTGCATTTTCATCTTCAAGCCCTTTTTGACATTCGCAGAAATATTTTCGACTTCCTGCTGTGCAACAGAACTTAAAATCACAAGGAGCAGTTCGCCGTCCATAGTAAGGGTGTTGATGTTTTCTTCTTCAAAAAACACAGCCACACCTTTATCTTTGAGCATCCGAACATATTTCAGAGTGTCAAGCGTGTTTCGTGCAAACCGCGAAATGGATTTGGTAATCACCATGTCCACGTCACCGTTCATACAGTCGTTGATTAACCGCTGGAAATCCTCGCGCTTTTTCACCTGCGTACCTGTGATAGCTTCATCAGCATAGATGCCTGCCAAAGACCATTCCGGCTTACTTTTTATAAGTTCGGTATAGTATTCGACCTGCGACTTGTAGCTGTTCAGCTGATCTTCGGTATCGGTGCTGACACGACAATAGGCGGCTACGCGCAGCCTTTTTTCAAAGTTTGTGCGCGCTCGTGGAGAGAGCGTGTTTCGCGCTTTAATGACTTCAACATCTTTCATGCTTGACCTCCTTGTTGAATGTGTTCCTTTCATTGCGTTAATCATAACGCCAATGCAACACAAAATCAAGAGGATAGTTCGGAAACCACACGATAATCTTTCATTAAGCGCTGCTTGATAAGGGAATACTCTCTATCGGTTATGAGCTTTCTTTCTAACAGCTGCTTCAAAAAAGCAAGCTGAATGCTATAACGTATCAAATTTTGTTCTTTCAAAAATATCCCCCTTTCACAAAATAAAAAATGAGCCAACGGACGGCTGCTGGCAGCAACCCACGGGAATCTCACCCCTGCATTCCTCATGCAGCCCTACTCATTGCCTGCGACGCTCTGAACGCTCGGACTTTGACGGTAAGGGAGTATCAGCCCGCCTGTATGTCATGGCCCACAAGCAGCCGCGCTTGCATTGCGGCATGGTGATGATCGCTCCACTTTTCAGAGAAAAGCATCATGGCGCACCCGCCGTCCGGCTCGATACAGACAGCAACGTATCCGTTTGCCCTATGATGCACCACCATTATCCTGCGGGCATATTTTTCAAGGTGCTGTCCCGAAACGTGGAAAGGGTCAGACCGTTTCGGCTTTGGTTACAATAGAAGAAATCAGTTTGATTTCCAGATGGCGTTTCATGTACTCGTCTATGCACACATGGGGCTGGCCGTGCTTATCGTAGAGAATGCCTGTACAGAGCTTGTTGATGTAACCTCTGTAATGCTGCAAAACCTGTTCAACTGCATCGGTGTCCCCAGCGCAGGCAGAGCGAATCACCGAGAGCGGCAAAAAATCTCTGCTCGTGTGTTCATAGGAGTTCATTTACGCCTAACCTCCCTCCGGCAAGTGCACCTTTAGCTTTTTTCGCAGCTCGTTCAGCGTTTTTGTCCGGTGGCGCTGTACAGCACTCCGGGACATTCCCATGAGGTCGCCAATCTCGCCATCGCCCAGTTCCAGAACGCAAAACAGAATCAGAATGCTTTGTTCTTGCTTTGGCAGGGCGGCAAACGCATTGGCAACAAGCTCATTGTCGAGGTGCAGATCACAGCCGTAGGACGAAAATATAAATTCTTCGCTCGGATAATGGTCTACACTCGTGAGCTGCCCCAGTTCTTCCAACGAAAGAACGCTGAATGACTTTTCACGGTCAAGCAAGCGTTTCTTATTTCGGTGATAGTTCCGGGCCTCATTTCGCAGTACCGCTTTGCAGAACGCATCGAATCGGTACTGTTCGCCATCGTTGCGAGGGATAGCTTCCATCTTCTCACCCCCTTTCCGTGGGGATGTCGGGTGGATTTTTCCCTTTCCGCTAATATGACACCTGAAACACCCGATTCTGCCCGCTTTTTTGAAAATTTCCAAAAATATTTTTTGAAGCAGGCAGATTTTCAGGTGGCAACAGAAAAGCCCAGCAAACCGAAAACGGCCAACCGGGCATAATGGCAGTATTAAACGCGTAGCAGCTACATTGTATAGTACATAGTAAAAGCCCTGCTGACCCTGTGCGGGAGCAAGGCTTTTTTTGATAGGTCAAGATTGAACGGTCGATAGAATATCAGGCGCATGGCGGCATCCTCCTATGGCCGCCATACGGACGATGAAACGCTCTGATAAGCAAAAAGAACCGGCGGCCTTGATTTTCTCAAAAGCCGCCGGTTCAAAATGGGCGCACGGATGTGTCTGCTGTACGACGGCTTTTTTCTTTTGCCGTCGTGCGGCAGCTTGCTAACAGGCTATTTCTCTTTATGAGGATTATTATAAAATCCAAATGTTACACAAATGTCCGAGGTGCCTTTGATTTCGACAGAAAAACAGGCTGAATTGTTACAAAGCTCGGACATTTCAAAAGAATTTTTTGAAAAACACTAAAGAAGCGGAGCAGCTAAAATCTGCTCCGCTTCGATATGATTGATCTAAGGATGTTTTGCTATTTGATTAAACTCACTCTGTCAACCGCAATCGCTCCACAACTGGAAGGTTAACGTCAGTTTTGTAGACCCATATAGGCACAATAAGGCAGATTAGCAACACCAGTCCAGACACCAGCACCAGTGGGATAAATGGATAGGAGAAAACAGCATAATAGGCCACTTTACTAAAAATCATATATAGCAAGATGAAGATTGCTGTTCCAATGGTGACTGCAAGGGAAAGGGAAACGCCCCAATAATAGAAACCTTCCATAAATAGCATTCGTTTGATTTGTCGCTTTGTCATTCCAATGCTTTCAAGAACAGCTAATTCATAGCGCCGAGTATTTACATTGACAACCATTGTATTGACAAAGTTCATGACACCAACAAGCAGCAGGATCACGGACAACCCTGTTCCTAAAACCTTTGCTGTAATGAGATATTCCTGCATTTCTTCTCGCCGTTCATATCGGGATATAATATCAATGTTAGCTTGTGATGCGGTGATTTGCTTTAATTCTTGCAGTATACTTTCGTCATGTTGACCATCCGTATCAAAGGCCACGCGGAACACTCTATATTGCGGAAAGAGTTCTTTCAAAGCTGTTTGACTAATATACAAATCAGGAGCCGTCCCTCTCTCATTGCCTCCTCCTGCTCGAAACCCTTCATTCAAATAACCGTTCGCTACAATAAAGGAATGCTGTCCGTTCTGCGTCTGGATTGTTATTTCCTGCCCCGGCTGAATAAGGTCTTCTACTGTTTTAGACAGCAGCACAACCTTTCCTTGTTCAAAGGCAGACGTGTCAATAGGCAAGTTTAAGGTTTTATTGATTTCTTCCAAATATGCACTGTCAATTCCAAAAACCCCACTAAAAAAGTTTTGCTGATAATTTTCTAATTTTGCCGGATCAGAAAAATCAATGCCGTTTACTCCGTCTAATGACGCAAGAAACTCGTGAAATACAGCATCGTCATATACAACATCTGCTACTACTTGAGGATAAGGTGCATAGGTCAACCTCAAATTCTCAATGCCGTCAAGCTGACCAACCTCTGAAACCATTTCGCTGGAAATTAAATCTTCTCTTTCGTGGATACCATATGTGAGTGCAAAATCGCTTACTCCCCATTGGCTCACATAATTCTCCGGGTTTAAACCATGTAATAGCCCTGTGACGACAAGGAACAAGGAAAGGCCGAAAAAAAGCGATGCAAAAACAAGGGTTGTACTCTTAGCATTACGAAAGACATTGTTCCATGCCATTCTGGACAACTTCATTTTGCTACAATTTCTGGCGCTACTCTTTGTGCTGGCTGCTGTATATTGGAGTGCTGCTATTGGTGAAACACTTCCGGCAATTTTGGCGGGCTTCATGCTTGCAATCATAACGGTAATGAACGTAAATATGGCCGCTCCTATGAAAATAAACGGCGAAAAAGATACTTTTGTTCCCACATCAGAATTTGTTGAATACATCATATTCAGGAAGTAAGGAACAATGCCAAAGGAAACAACCGCACCAAGTAACAGACCAATCGGAATACCAATACAAGAGATTCTGATTGCCTGCTTATAGATAATTCTCTTTATCTGCCTTTGGGTCGTTCCAATCGTTTTAAGACGGCCATAGAATTGCACATCTTTTATGACAGAGACATAAAGAATATTATAAATCAGCAGATAGCCGCTAAAGGATATAAAAACTGCTAAAATTATTACAGCTAAAATAATAGTTCCACCATTTGCCTGTTCTAATGGTACAATTTCAAATGTTTGCCCTTCTGTAAAGTCAATCTCACGCCGCAATCTTTCACAGTTTTTGTCAGCATTATCATTGCCTTGAAAACGGATCATTGCCGTAACACTATTATCCAGTGATACATTTAAGCTATCCTTAAAAGCGGATGAAACATAAACATAACCACGATTATTTGTGCGCATTGGAATGTAGTCCGTATAGTAGCCCGACAGCAAAAAGGTGTCCGTGACATAATCATAGCTATCGCCAATTTGGTATGACAACACAATCTCCATCCCTATTTGCGGATCAGAAATGCCCATCTGTTCAAGCACCCATGTAGGTAGCATAATTTCGTTTTTACTTGATGGGTAATTTCCTACAACACCTGATATAGTAGGAAGACGGTGGTGTTCCCACTCTGTATCATTTATCCATACTACACCTAATCTTGCGTTTCTCAGTTGTTCTGTATCAACACTACCTAAACGCTGCTGTATACCTACGTCAAGGACAAGGTTTGATTTTGAAATTTCAACCAACTGATTTTCTGTTACATTTGTGATTCCGACATCAGCGGTAGTTCCCATTAACCGAATTTGTTGCATTTGGTAGGTTTCAAAGTAACTAAAACCAATACTGAATGTCGCAGTTATCATAAATGCAGTTAGCACAAGAGCAATGATTGCAAATAAATTACGCTGCCGTTCACGATGCAAACTGCGCTTTGCCAGCTTCTTTTCAATGTCACTGGTATCATTTTCAAAAGGCCATGTCATAGCTTGCCACCTCCTTATTCCACAATCCTGCCATCCTCAATGCGGACAATCCGATCTGCAAGGCGGGCTATGTCGTCATTGTGGGTAATCATTACAACGGTTTGCCGGAACTCCGCGCTGGTGCGCTTGATAAGTCCCAGCACCTCGGCGCTGGTCTTGCTGTCAAGGTTACCGGTTGGCTCATCGGCCAGCACAATAGCCGGTTTGGTAATCAGAGCGCGGGCAATCGCCACACGCTGCTGCTGTCCGCCAGAAAGATTATTCGGCATATTTTTCAGTTTATCTTCCAGCCCCAGCAGGTGAACGATCTCGTCCAAAAACTTCTGATCCACCGTGTCCCCGTCCAGCTCCACCGGCAGGACGATGTTCTCATACACATTCAGAATAGGAACAAGGTTATAGTTCTGGAAGATAAAGCCGATGTTGCGGCGGCGAAAGATGGTAAGCTGTTCATCGTTCTTCTTTGCCAGTTCTTCGCCCCGGACGATCACGGTTCCGCTGGTGGGAGTGTCCAGCCCGCCCATCATGTGAAGCAGGGTGGACTTGCCGCTGCCGGATGTTCCCACAACGGCCACAAACTCGCCGTCCTCCACGGAGAAGTTCACACCGTCAAGGGCGCGGGTAATGTTCGGCTCTGTGCCGTAATACTTTTTCAGATCAATCGCCTGTAAAACGCTCATACTCAAAACTCCTTTCAAGGCTTTCTGCCTGTTGATAAGGCTATTGTAAAACCCAAATGTCCGCGAAATGTTACAGCGGCCAAAAAATTTCATTGAAAATCGGGGGTGAAATGTTACAACGCTCGGACATTTCAAAATTATTATTCAACTACCCTTAATCGAGCTACAATACTTGTTTTTCTAAAATAGCGAAACGAAACATGAGGAACTATAATCGCCACAACGCAAATAACAATTCCCTCTAATATCAACGGGAAAATCGTAGGCTGTATTGTAAACAGCCATAAGTCAGGTTGATTAAAGAAAGTAGGAAGAATTGTATTTGCAACAATAAGAGAGAGAGGTAAACCCATTACACAAATCAGAAATGCGTAAAACAATCCCTCCAACACGGTCAATTTGTTAATTTGTTTTTTCGTCATTCCGATGCTCTCTAATGTAGCAAATTCCCGTTGCCGGTTTATAATGCCCGTTATAATGATGTTGGAAAAATTCACAAGCCCGATACTTCCTAATAGAAACCCAATAAGGCCACCTATGATAAAAATAGTTTGTTTTAATCCATTCATAGTTTGTGCCAATGTTTCAGACGATGCGTATTCAACGGTAGGCAAAGAATTGATGTACTCGGTCGCTGGCAAAAAGTGTTCTTTTTCCACATCAAACACATAACTCATTATGGCTGGATTGTTATACAATTCCACAAACATCTCATTACTCATATAGAAAATAGGACAATCGCCGCCAACATCAGTGTAGCCAACATTCTTACCCGGAGATTCTACCAATGAAAAATCAACCACTGCACGCGCAATTACCGAAACCGTTTTATAAGGCAATCCATCTTTGTAAATGGTAACTTCCTGATTGAGCGGACAAAGAAATTCAGGAGATTCATTTGGGTTGATCGCTGAAATTTCTATAACATAGTTTCCACTTTCCAAATATGAGGTTAGTTGCTGTATATCTGTTTCTCCCTCAATGAAATTCAATTTAGGAAGTATTGATTTTTCTACCCCGTAAATATTGCAAAGAGGTCGATAATCAACACCGAGTTTTACTGGATAAGTTCTGCCATCAACCATACCACTTCGTATAAGGTGATTATCTTCTGTGTATTCGTCTAATACTTCCGTGACCAAACTACCATAATCATAAGTAACACTGACATCATCCAAAGTGTTTTTATAAATTCGACTTCCGTTCAGCACAGGAATATTATTTTCAATATCAGATATGATTTCATTACTAACAGAATCATCTTTAAATCGAAAACCTTGCACATTAGAAAATGTGTTTGGGCTTGCCACAACAAAATCAAATGAGGTAACAGAAGATACATATTTTTTAACATCAACACTATTTCCGATTGCGATTGCACTGTTTAGGAGAATAATGCAGAGTATCATGGATAAGACGATAAATATGGTACGCTTTGAATTTCTTCTTAAATTTCTCCATGCCATTTCTGTTATTCTATTCTTAAACGAAAGACGATTCTTGTTGGCACTATGATAATTGTCTTTTTCATAGTATCTAGTTGCCTCAATGGGCGAAATCGTAGCTGCAATTTTGAATGGTTTCTTTATACTCACCCAAACAGTAATCGCACTAAATATCCCGGCAACGACAAAAATAATAGGATTAAAACTCAAGTTCACAGAAAGATTGTGATACTCGCCTTTCATAAAATTAAGAATCCACGGAAGCATAAGTATTCCTACTATATATCCTAAAATCAACCCAATAGATATAGCAATTATAGACAGCCAAAATGCTTGCTTATAAACAATTCGCTTGATTTGCTTCTCCGTTGTTCCGATTGTTCTTAATAAGCCATATTTCTTTATTTCTTGAACAACAGAAATCTCAAAAATATTGCGAATGAGCAAATAGCCCGTTATTACAAAAATCATAATAAAAAACAGGGCTGCTATTATGGCAATCCAATTTACAGATGTACCAGTGGACGGGCTGGTTCCCCTAATTTGCAAAATAGTTGTCTGTATAGACTGGATCGCTCCAACACATAAAGTCGTTACAGAAGTAAAAAGCATTGATGTTAAAACGATTGCTATTACAGCAACAATATTTCGTAATTTGTTGGCTTTGAAGCTTCTTTGCGCCAGCTTCTTTGTAATGGCGCTGGTGTCATTTTCAAAAGGCCATGTCATAGTTGTATCACCTCCATATTTGATAAGGGTATTGTAAAACCTAAATGTCCGCGAAATGTTACAGCGGCCCAAAAATTTCATTGAAAATCGGGGTGAAATGTTACAACGCTCGGACATTTCAAAAAAATTTACGGCGGGCAGCCGGAAATGGCCGTCCGCCGCATTCTATTTTGTCGGCAGCATAATGGAAAATTCCGAGCCCTTGCCCGGCTCTGAAACCACTTTGATATAGCCGCCTTGCCGCGTTACGATCTCTCGGGCCAGATACAGTCCAATGCCCACGCCCTGCTGTTCGTGTACTTCTTCCTCACGATAAAAGCGCCGGAAGATAGCAGCCTGATTACTTTCGGAAATGCCCTTGCCGGTATCGGCTACTTTGATCTCCACATACATTTCCCACGGTATCACCGACACCGTAATTTTTCCACCTGCCGGAGTATACTTCACCGCATTGTCCAACAGGTTAAAGAGGGCTTCGGATGTCCACTTGCTGTCATGGGAAAAGGTCAAATTCTCCGGGCAGTCCACAGATACAGCGATTTTCTTTTTTTCCGCTGCATACACGATTCCACTCATGGCTTGCGCCACGGTATCAAAGAGGCAGACCGGTTTCTTATTCAACTGGATTACGCCCGTTTCCAACCGTGAGGTTTTCACAAGAGCCTGAAAGAGAAAGTCCAGTTTATCTGTCTGGGTGCGGATTCCACGGATAAAATCGGTACGCTCCGCCTCGGTCATAGGCTTTTCCAGCAGGGTGTCCGTCGCCATTTTCAGATTGCTTACCGGCGTTTTTACCTGATGGGAAATATCCGATACAAGGGTTTGTAACTCCTGCCGTTCCTCGTCCACCCGGCGACGGTTCTCCTGCATGATCTGGTAAAGTCTCGCCAGCCGGTGCCCGATTCTGGCGAGCTGGGTTTCGCTGTCCTCTGGCCGCTGGGGTGCTTCATTTCCGGCGATCATGTGGTCTAAGGTCTGGCACAGGTCAGTGGTAAACTGCGACAGTCGCTTTCCAAACGCCTGCGTCAGTACAAAAATCCCTACAATGGCGCACAGCAGCAGCGCCCCGCCTGTCAGCAGCACCGCAATCTGTTTTGTCACAAGAAAAAGAGCTATGGTGATCCCGGACATGGAGAGGACAAGCTCCATTGCCACCCGGCCAAACAGCCGCTTTACCGAGAGGTTTTGAAACTTCATTTTGCCTCGCCTCCCGTCCATTGATACCCCATGCCGTAAACGGTCTTGATGTAGGGTGCGCCGCCGTCGGCTTCAATCTTGCTGCGAATACGGCTGATGGAGGTTGTCAGGGTGTGTTCGTCCACAAACCGCTCGTCTATATCCCACAGCTTTTCCAAAAGCTGCCCACGGGTCAGCACTTGCCGGGGATTTTTACGAAACAGGTTCAGCATTTTGTACTCCATCGGGGATAGAGTCAGGGGCTTGCCGTTTAAGGAAGCCGTCTGCTCCGAGAAGTCCAGAAACAACCGCCCGTCGTCGTAAATGTCCTTGGCCGGTTTGTGGTGTTCCAGCATGGCGAACATGGCTTTGATTTTCCGCTGCAAGGCCCCAATCACAAAGGGCTTTGTGATGTAGTCCACCGCGCCCACCTCATAACCCCGTATCTGGTCGCTCTCCTGATCGTTGGCGGTCAGGAATATTACGATGGTGTCCGGGTGCTGAGGCTTTATTAGCTTGCACAGCTCAAAGCCGTTCCCGTCCGGCAGGTTGATGTCCAGCAGCACTAAATCAAATTCCCGCTGGCGGATGGCGTCGGCTGCGGTTCTGGCATTTAGGGCAGAAGTCACGCCATAGCCGTCTGCGGTCAGGTTATAGGCCACCATCTTATTCAAAAAACTGTCGTCCTCGACAATTAAAATCTGCTTCATATCCTCACTTCCTTTGCTTTTTGCAGATAGTATAACAGGCAAATGTCCGCGAAATGTTACAGCGGACGGATTTTTCAAAAAAGGGTTTCTTCCTTATTATAGGATAGCCCACTTTACAATACAATGCTCAAACTATGAACAATAAAGTTTAGCAACAATGCGCTTTGCATCATTTCGCCAATCGTCCATGAACTATAAAATGTATATGGGTGATGCAGAATGGCGAAAATCGAGGACTGTCCCGGCTTTGAAACGTTCGGAGCGGATGTCAAGGCAGCTCGAAAGGCAAAACAACTTTCCCGCAGTGCGCTGGCTGACATGATACATTGTGACAGCCGGTATCTTGCGAACATCGAAAACGAAGGCACGCTGCCCAGCCTGCCGGTGGTGATTCAGCTGATAAAAATATGTGGTCTGCCCGTGGAGCGGTACTTCAACCCGGAACTCATGCGGGAAGAAAGTGCGGAACGTCAGCGGGTCAGCCACAAGCTGCAGCTTTGCCCGGAAGAATACTTACCCATCGTAGAAGGTGCCATTGACGGTGCCTTACGAATCCATGAACAGGAAAAAGAGCCCGTGTGTGTCTGATTGTCATGCACGGTCATTGAGAGGATGCAAAAGCGTCCTCTTATTTTTTTTTGCATTTTGCGGGCAAAACGGGGGCGTTTCGGTGTCTTAGTAGTGGGAGAGGTAACGTAGCAAGCATAGGGAGTGTAGCCACTCCCGGCAAAAATGCTTGCTGGGGAGTACCCCAGACCCCCAAGAAACGAGGTGAAACTATGACGAACCGAACCCGAAAAATTGTTCTGCGTGTTCCCGTGACGCCGGAGGAACAGGAACTTATCCGGCAGAAGATGGCTCTGCTGCACACACGGAATTTTTCTGCCTACGCCCGGAAGATGCTGATAGATGGTTATGTTGTCCACATCGACACCACCAACATCCGGGCGCAGACCGCCGAACTGCAAAAGATTGGTGTCAATATTAACCAGATCGCGCGGCGGCTGAACAGCATGGGGCCGCTGTACACACAAGACGTTGCGGACATCAAGGGAGCATTGGCGCAGATATGGCAGTTACAAAGATACATCCTATCAAGTCAACGCTGAAAAAGGCATTGGACTACATCGAGAATCCGGCCAAGACGGATGAAAAAATGTTGGTGTCCTCCTTTGCCTGTGCCTACGAAACCGCAGACATCGAATTTGAACTGCTGTTGTCACAGGCCATGCAGAAAGGCAACAATCTGGCCCACCACCTGATACAGTCTTTTGCGCCGGGCGAAACCACGCCGGAGCAGGCCCACGAAATTGGCCGACAGCTTGCAGATGAAGTGCTGCAAGGAAAATATCCCTATGTGCTAACTACGCACATTGACAAAGGGCACGTCCACAACCACATTATCTTTTGCGCTGTGGACATGGTGAATCAGCGAAAGTATGTTTCCAACCGACAAAGTTATGCCTACATCCGGCGCACTAGCGATCGGCTATGCAAGGAATACGGCCTGTCTGTGGTGATGCCCGGTCAAGACCGGGGCAAGAGCTATGCCGAGTGGGACGCACACCGCAAGGGCACGAGTTGGAAGGCGAAGCTGAAAGCCGCCATAGATGCCGCCATCCCGCAGGTCAAGGATTTTGACGATTTTCTGCGGCTCCTGCAGGAGCAGGGCTACGAGGTCAAGCGTGGCAAGTATGTTTCGTTCCGCGCGCCCGGACAGGAACGGTTCACCCGCTGCAAAACGCTGGGCGAAGCCTACACCGAAGAAGCCATCACCCAGCGCATCAAAGGGCGGTTCGTGGAGCGGAAGCCCAAAGAAAACCGCAAAATTTCTCTGCGGATTGATTTGGAGAACAGCATCAAGGTCCAACAGTCCGCAGGGTACGAGAAGTGGGCAAAGCTCCACAACTTGAAACAGGCTGCCCGGACGCTGAACTTCCTGACTGAGCATGAAATCGAAAGCTACCCGGATTTGGAAAGCCGGGTGGCCGAGATCACCGCCGCCAGCACCGAAGCTGCCGCCGCATTGAAAGCAGCAGAGCGCCGACTTGCAGAAATGGCCGTGCTGATAAAGGATGTCACCACCTGTAAGGAACTGCACCCACTGTTGCAGGAGTATCAGCGGGCTGCTGACAAAAAGCAGTTCCGACGTAAACATGAAGGAACCTTGATTCTCTATGAAGCAGCGGCCAAGGCCCTGAAAGAGCAGGGCTTTCAAAAGCGGCCCGACCTCTACGCCCTGAAAGCCGAGTATAAGCAACTAACCGAGCAGAAAAAGCAACTGCAACAGCAGTACGCCGAAATCAAACGCCAGATGCAGGAGTATGGCATCATAAAGCAGAATGTGGACGGCATTCTGCGGATAGCACCGGGAAAGGAGCAGATGCAGGAACGGTAAATCTGCACAAAATATTGTTCGGATTTTTGAATTCCAAACGCTTAGACCGGGTGGCATTTCCGCCCGAAATCATGTAAAATAGACTTAGACAACGAAAGCGAGGAACCCTCTATGGCAGAAGTGAACGATAACAGCTCTATCCAGCTTTTTGAAGATCAGAAAATCCGCACTGCATGGGATGCAGAAAAGGAAGAATGGTATTTTGCCATCGTTGATGTGATTGCTGTTCTGACTGACAGCGCAGACCCACAGAACTATTGGCGCGTTCTAAAAAAGCGTCTTAAAGACGAAGGAAATGAAACCATTACAAATTGTAATGGTTTGAAAATGACCGCTCCTGACGGCAAAAAGCGCAAAACGGATGTTGCTAACACCGAACAGCTCCTGCGCATCATCCAGTCAATCCCATCTCCGAAAGCTGAACCGTTCAAGGCATGGCTGGCAATGGTGGGCAAGGAACGCATCGAAGAAACCATCGACCCGGAGCAAGCTATTGACCGTGCGCTTGATACCTATTTGAAGAAAGGCTACTCCGAAGAATGGATTCACCAGCGGCTTTTGGCAATCCGCATCCGCAACGAACTAAGGGACGAATGGAAGAAGCGCGGAGTGCAAAAGGGCAAGGAGTACGCCATCCTGACCGATGAAATCTCCCGCGCATGGTCCGGCATGACCACGGGGCAGTACAAGCGGCTGAAAGGTCTGACAAAAGAAAATCTCCGGGACAACATGACCGATTTGGAACTTGTGCTGACCATGCTGGCGGAAGCATCTACCACGGATATTTCCAAGACTGCAAAGCCGCAGACCTTTGAAGAAAACAAGCAGGTTGCTAAACGCGGCGGCAAGGTAGCCGGTATTGCACGGCAGGCTCTTGAAGCAGAAACTGGCAAGCCCGTTATTACAGAAAAGAATGCGTTTGACTTCCAGCAGCTTGTGACCGACATTGTAGAAGATGCCGCCGAACTGCCGGAGCAGTCCAATGACAATTTGAAAGAAAAATAATAACCAAAGGAGAAGTTCATCTATGAACAAGTATGAAATCGAAACAGCAATCCTGAAAGAGTTTGAGGCATTTTTACCCGCGATTGAAAATATGCCGTTTGATAAAGGTTTAATACTGATGCGTAAAGAAGCATGGCGGCTGGCGGATAAATATGACACCGATGGAGCAAACGTGTTCGCTATTGTGTTTAAGCGATTTGGAGAAATCAAGCATGGGTAAAGTGAAAAAAGGACTTGCACTTGTTCTTGCAAATGCGCTATATCAAACACAGCCGGTTTTATTGTCATGCAATAAAGATGGATTGGATATGAAAGCCAAGTTAGAACAGCTAGATTTTGATGTCTTACATTACGCAAATACAACTAGAGTGGCTACGCTTGAGGCAATCGCTGAATTTATTAAGCTGGCTGATTTATATTCAGTACTTTTGGTATACTACGCTGGACATGGAGTGCAAATCGATGGAAAAAATTATATTGTTCCGATTGATTGCATTTATAAGCCCATAAAGGATGTTTTTATTTCCAGTTCTTTAGTTGACGTAAGTACTATTACGAACTATATGAGTATGCACGAAGAAAAAACAAATATCCTGATAATGGATGCTTGCAGAAATAGTCTATCGTTTTTAAGAAGTTTTGGCAGTACAGGACTAGCAGAAATGACAGCTGGAAACGGTATGATCATAGCATTTGCAACGTCGCCTAATACATCAGCACTGGGTTCGGAAAGCCCTGACGGAAATGGATGTTACACTAAACGATTGCTTGAACACATTGATCACCCCAATATGAAAGTCGAGGATATGTTTAAGCTAGTCAGAAAAGATGTTATAAAAGACACTGCTGGCCAACAGGTTCCATGGGAAAATACTTCTCTGAATGGAAATTTCTACTTTTGTACAATGGCACAAGATGAAATCAATGAAGTCATTTATCAAAGCATTAGGAACTACCACTGTGCTGAAATGTTAATTAACCTAAGTAAACGCTTTGGATATACAGTATCCGATGTTATGAGAATCTATGAACGACAAAAGAGCGAAAAAGTTGGAGGCATTCGTATTGTTGATGAAAAGGAGTTTGAAAGTTATATATTAAAACAAATTTTAGATTTAGGGTTTGAATTTATAAATTACCGTTGGGTATATCGTAAAACACCTGTTTTGATGGGAGATTTTCAGCATGATTATACAAAAGCGTTATAATAGATAGCAAATAGCCGGACACAGTAGCCACAAGGCCACCGTGTCCGGCTGTTTCTGTGTTGACAACGACACATTACTTTGATTAAAAATAATGCGTCATTGTCAAGCTGACGGTATTATTCACCCGTAAAATCAAACCTCTGTCCGTCAAAGTCTGCATCGGTCATGCGCTCCAACTTTGCAATGGTACCGTTTGCCAGCCGCCGCATTTCCGTGTCCATATCCGGCAGGGCGGCGAGCATCCGCGCCATCGTGCGGCGGCGGTCAGAAGTGTGGTACATACAGATCAAATTTTCTTCTTCCACGCTGAAATTCATGGTCAGACCTCCATTTCGTGTTGTTTGCTGCGGGCCGCTGCCTTTTTCGGGCTGGCGGCCTGTTTTGTTTCGGAAAGCTGCTTGCGGACGGAAGCACGGGGTTTGCGAATGTTCTTATCTCGGTTCTCGTTTTTGTCAACCAGCGCGTAGATGCCAAAACGGTCTTTTACGCTGGACAGATGTAAAGATTTATACGGCAGCATGGCAAGCAGCTGGTCCGTGTCCCGGCTGGATGCCAGCTTGGTAAAATAGGGCGATACCTCTACCATGAAATGATTCTTGTCCGGGCTGTTGGGAGCAGCCAGACGCTTCATATCGGCTACGATACGCTGTGCCTCGGCCTCGATCAGCCCGGTGTGCAATGCCGCAAGGTGTTCTTTGAAATCACCGGGCTGTGCAGATTCCCGACTGCGCTGCTCCTGCCGGATGGCCGCTTGCAGAAGTTCCGGGTCACGGGGCTGCATTTCATACCGCACGAACTCCCCGAAATATTTGTCCGGGCAGCTGTCGAAATGCTCTTTCGGGCCAATCTCCCGCATCCCACTTTCGTAGATCAGACGGTTGGCACCCACGGGCAGGGCGGCATCCCGGATATGCTGGAAGTGCTGCTGATAGTCCAGTTCATACAGATTGCTTTGCACAGTTCCGTTGGCCGCGCCGGTCAGCTCCACTGCATAGGCAAGAATCCTGTCATGGGTCTGTTCGCCGCAGAATTTCCATGTGTTGTAGGCTTGGGTGTCTTTGAGCAGCACGTCCCGTTCCCGGAAGCAGAATGTTCCAGAGGGCCGGGACAGCCACAACAGCAGCTTATCTTCCGGCTGGTCGCTGCGGGCCGCTTCCCGCATCATCTTGATGTCATAGGCAAAATCGCTCTGGTAGTATGCGGTGTTCTGGTGCATGATAGCTTCCAGCGCAGTGATCACATCCATATTTTCAAATTTTTGCACGGCTTATACCTCCAATTCCTTTGCCTTTTCCCGTGGCAGTGTTTGCTTGCTCTGCTCCTTTTTCGCAGCATCCAGCTGTGCCCGGATGGACGGCTTTTTCGGTTTTGTTGCGCGGGACTTTTTTGCTTTTGGTGCCTTTTCCTCGGCCTTGACTGCGGCGGCAAGGTCCGTCAGGGAAATTTGTTCTCCGGCCTTTGCTTTGGCCTCCAACTCACTTAAAGAGGGCGCATTGTTCAGCACACTGTCAATCATGTTTTCGTTCTGTTCGGTGGAAAGCTCTGCGGTGCGCAGCGGGTTTTCCCGTAAGAACTCCGGCACCTGCTGAAAGCCCACACTGTCGCAGTAATAGGCAGTGTCGTGGCCGTTCTGATGCAGCACCACCACATCCGAAACAGACAGCGAATGCCCGTTGAAGTCTGCCGGATGGTCCACATTGAATGTGCGGTAGATGTCCTCCAACGTGGTACCAGCAGTCAGCGGCGCGGCGTATACTTCCGTATAGTTGGCCTTGTCCACAGTCCGGCCAGCGGCCTGCAGGTGGTCGTATGGCTCAAAACGGTAATCACGGGTGGAAGCCTCATTGCGCAGCTGGTAGATGGAAAAGCTGTCCTGCTGCGGTGCTTCAAATCCTGCCGCTGCGTATTCCTCTACCGTCATTCCGGCAGCGGCCGCTTCCTGCGCGATCTCGGCCTGCACCTGTGCCTTGTAGTCCTGCAAGCTCTGGTCAAAGTCAGCCAGCTTGGGCGGTTCCGGCAAGTTGTATTGGCCTTGGTTGAGCAGCGGGCGGCAGTCCTGCACATAGGTCACAACCGCGTTGTAATAGACGGTCTGTTCCGGCGAAATGTTCTGTTCCTCCCGCAAAGCAGCGGTAGCGGTTTGCTCCATAGCCGAAAGATTGCAATGCTGTTTGAGGTACGGAATAAACTCGGTCAGCACCATTTCCCGCTCTGCCTTGTCCTGCTCCCACGCTTCCGGGCCTTTGTTGTGCAGAACAAAATTCTTCCAGTTTTCATCTTTGGCGTAGTATTCGTGATAATTCTGGATATGTTGCACCAAAGAGCCCGCACCATCACCAAAATCCTGCCGTCCCTCGTAGTTGTCGGGTTGGCCGTTCAGGGTAAAATCAATGCGGAATGCAGTCTTATCGTACCAGCCGCCCTCGTAACCGTCCTTTTCCCGTTCTGTGTGCTGGGCAGTGTCCAGTTCTTCAAAGACACGGTTTGCCACGGACAGCGGCATGGTTTCGCCGTCCTGCAGCTTGTCGCTTTCACTCCACAGAATCGTGACTGTGGGCTCTGCGGCAGGGTCAGGAATTTTAGCAGGTTCGGGAAGTTCATTCGCTTTTTCTGTTGCCTCTTGGAACACCGCCAGCTTATCACCCAGCATAACTTCTGACACTTTAGCTGTCTGCCCCAGCAGAGCAAGAGCTTCCTCTCCGGCATCCGGCAGGGTCAGACCGGGTGCGTCCAGTTGGCCGCCGTCCAGAGCCTTATTATCCGGGCCATACAGGGTGTAGTCATAGCCGGAATCGCAGGTCTGGATGAACAGCGTAATGCCGTTGTCCAGCGCAAATGCAGCCTCCTGTGCAGTGGAAAGTTCTGTTTCCCGCTGCTGGCGCAGTTCTGCCAGATGTTCGTCCAGCGCAGAGATCAGCTCATGGGCCGCGCTGCGGATAATTTCCAGAGAGGCTTTCAGTTCGGCCAGTTCCCGGCCAGAACTCCACCCGGCCACATAGCCAAAGGAATACTCGGACGTGTCCAGCCCGTAATGCTGGCAGACGGCATAGGCCACGCTTTCGGCCTGTACTTCGCGGGTGCGGCTGTCCGGGCGGTTGGTCTGTTCCGGGTCGGTGGGGTCGATGGCGTGCAGCTTTGCATGGGCAATCTCATGGATGGCTGTCTTGATGGTTTGCAGCTGGCTCATGCCCTCTTGGATGGCAATGCGGTTGTCGAGCAGATGAAAGTACCCATGCGCGCCGCCCTCGATGTCCTCAAACCCGATGGGCACCGGGGATGTCTGCTCCAATGCCTTGAAAAAATCTTGGTAGTCCTGCACGCTGCCGGACAGTTCATTCACTGCAATAGAGGGCAGCGGTTCGCCCTCGGTCTGGCTGACATCGAACACAGACACCACCTTGAACGCCGGAATCTGCACCGTTTTTTCTTCCGTCAGCGGCTTGCCGTCCTTGTCCAGAATCGGCTTACCCTGTTCGTCCCGCTTTTCCATCTTCTGCTTGACCTTGTACGGCGCAGGGGCCAGAATTTTGATGCCTTTTTCGCCTTTCTTTACGGTGCGGTGGAACGTGTCTTTCCACTTGTTGAAGCCGGCCACCAGCTGCCCGCCCTGCATGGCAATCAGCAAGGTGTTGTTGAAGCTGTAATTGTGGAATTTTGCCATCGTGGTGAGGTAAGCTTTGTAGCGGTCACTGTCGAACAACTGCTGAATGCCTGTTTCCAGCCGGTCCGTGATTTCTTTCATCCGTTCTGCGCTGTCCTTACCGTTCAGGATAATGGGAATAACTTTCTGCGGTTCTGTTTCAGGTTGAACAGGCGGCGGGATATTGGCTGCATCCCGCATGACTTCCGGCACAGGAAAGGACAGTACCCGGTATTCCTCCGGCACAGGCTGGCCTTCGTGGACTTTCTGCCACTCGTCCCCGCTTTTGATAAGGTAGCCGTACTGGGTAAATGCGCCCTGCTCTTGCTGGGCCACATAGCGGCCAAACTGGGCCGTGTCGATGCCTCCTTTCCATTCGTCCGGCATATCCACCATGCCGGAACGGTTCAAGTAGTAGTCTCCCAGCTGGGCAGGGCCGCGCACATCCGGCAGATGCACATAATATTCCACGTTTTCGGGAAAGTCGGTGATTCTCCCGATGCTGAAAAGCTCACTCTGCGGGGCTTGCAAGGCGGCGTTCAGTTCTGCGCGTTCCCCGGCAGAAAGCGTTTCCAGCCGTGCGGCAAGAAAGTTCAGTTCGTCCACATTGGATGCCAGCACCATGTTGTAGGGGATGGCAAAACGCTTTTCTTCCTCGGCAAAATAGCCGGAAATGAAAAGGCCCTGCGGATTATCGGACGAAATGCCGATTTGCCGCAGGGCCGCTTGTACCTGTTCGGTTGTAGTGGGCAGGTCCAGCCAGATGCCATCCCTGCCTTGCTGCTGCCGATTTTGCAGCTGGATGGAAAATAATTCGCTCATTTGGTCACACTCCTTTTTTGCTATCCTACGGATAGAGAGAGCCGGTTATGGCAAAATGAATGCTTCACCTTACCATAACTGGCCCTCGTATTTTTGCCTTACTCTTTGCGCTCTACCCGGTAATTGACGTACTTGCCTCCCGTATCTGCCAGAAGCACCGTTGCATCATAGGTTTTGCCTGTCTTTTCGGAATAGAGACCCTTGACCTTTGCCTTGCCGTTTTTGAGCAGAGCGGCGGCGATCTTCGGGGTGAACGCCTTTTTTCGCTGCTCAAAGAAGCGGTCATTCTTCCACATTACGAACTGACAGCCACGATTTCCGCAGTAGAAGTTTTTCTTGCCCTCGTAGACGTTTTCACCACACCGGGGACACTTGCCGATGATAACCCGTTCCGACTGGAACAGGTTTTGCTTGTCCGCGCTGATGCAGAAGTAGGTCTTGACCAGCTGACGCACCTGCGCTTCAATTTCGGCCATGAACTCGTCCGGGTCTGCATTGCCCTTGGCAATCTCGGTCAGACGGTTTTCCCATTCAGCGGTTAGGGCGGGAGAGGTCAGGCTTTCCGGCAGAACCACCGCCAGATTGATGCCGTCCTTGGTGGGGACAAGCTGTTTGCCCTTGCGCTGCACAAAGCCCATTTGCACCAGCTTTTCCAGAATCGCGGCACGGGTGGCGGGAGTACCCAGTCCCTTGCGCTCTGCTTCCTCTGGCATATCCTCGGCCCCGGCCCGCTCCATTGCTGACAGGAGCGTATCTTCGGTGTAGGCTTTCGGCGGGGATGTGAAGTGTTCCGATACAGTAGAAGTTACGCGGAAACTCTGTCCCTCGGCCAGTTCCGGCAGGGTGTGCAGCACTTCTTCCTCGGTATCTGCTTTCAGGGTGGAGCGGAACCGCTGGTCGATCTCTTTCCAGCCGGGAACAAGCACCGTCTTTCCCTTGGTGGTGAACTCGTTCCCGGCGCAGGAGAACACAGCAGTCACAGTTTCGTACTCATGGGGCGCGGCTATCGCGCAGAGCAGTTTGGAGCAGACAAGGTTCATCAGCTTGCACTCACTTTCCGCAAGGCCGGTGAAGCCCTGTTTTACAAATTCGGCTGTGGGAAGGATGGCGTGGTGGTCCGATACCTTTTTGCTGTTCAGCACCCGGCCCACATCCGGGGTAAGTGCAAGCCCTTGGGCAATGGGCAGCAGCCTCAGCAGGTCAGACACAAGATGTTGTGCTGTCTGGCCCATGTCCTCGGTAAGATATTGACTGTCCGTGCGGGGATAGGTCAGCAGTTTCTTCTCGTAAAGCTGCTGGGCATAATCAAGGGTCTGCTTTGCCGTAAATCCGAACAAGCGGTTTGCTTCCCGCTGCAAGGTGGTCAGGTCATAGAGCTTGGGCGGCTGTTCTGTCTTTTTCTCCCGCTTGACAGAAGTACAGACGGCAACTGCACCCGTGCATTTTTCTTTGAGAGAATTTGCGGTTTCTGCATCCGAAATGCGCCCACTGTCCGCTTTCAAGCTGCCGGACTGGATGCCGACCGTGTAATACTTTTCTTTCTGGAAGCGCAGGATTTTTGCATCCCGGTCCACCAGCATTTTCAGTGTCGGGGTCTGCACCCGGCCCACCGTCAGGGTCTTGTGGTACAGCACCGAAAACAGCCGCGTTGCGTTGATGCCCACCAGCCAATCCGCCTTTGCACGGCAAAGGGCCGATTGGTACAGAGCATCGTAGTCCGAATCCGGGCGCAGGTTTGCAAAGCCCTCTCGGATGGCTGCATCCTCCATGCTGGAAATCCAGAGCCGCTTTACGGGTTTCGTGCAGCCGGCCATTTGGTAGACAAGGCGGAAAATCAGTTCTCCCTCCCGGCCTGCGTCGGTCGCAGCGGTCACACTATCCACATCGGGGCGGTTGAGCAGGGCACGCAGAACTTCAAACTGCTGTTTCTTCTCGTCCGGGACGATGAACTGCCACGGCTGGGGCAGGATGGGCAAATCTTCATACTTCCACTTGCAGTATTTTTCATCGTACTGGCCCGCCTCTGCAAAGGACACCAGATGCCCGATGCACCAGCTGACCAAATACCCACCGCCCTGCCAGTAGCCGTTTTGCTTTTCAGTGGCCCCGATCACGGCGGCAATGCTGCGGGCCACACTGGGTTTTTCGGCGATCACCAGCTGAAAGCTCATGTTTCGTCCTCCTGTCCGTCCTCTGAATGAATTTCGATTTCAGCCGGTTCCTCGTCTGCATCCTCGTCCTCGCCAAAATCGTACTCGTCCAGATCATCGTGCCCGGTAGTGTCGGCCTTGGGCTTGCGGAACTTGAAATAATAGAGTGCTGCGCCGCCGCCCGCCAGAGCCAGCACCAGCAGGATTATCAGATTGCCCATGTTGGACTTGGGCTTTTCCTGCGGCGTTTCGGTGTCGGTTTTCACCGCTTCCGGGACCGTGCAGTTGCGCAGGCTCTTTTCACACAAGGGGCAGCTTTCGTTGACGTTTCCGGCCTCACATTTCACAGTGCAGGTACAGACTTCGGCGGCCTGCGGTTCTTCATCCAGCAGAGCCAGCAAGTCGGCATCGTCCACTTGGTTCAGGAAGTGAACGGACGTTTCCTTGTCCTCGTTGGCACGGTCAATGAGAATGTAAAAATAATTCCCGGCTTTGGTGGTCACGGTGATAAGCTGTTTGTCCCCGTAGAAATCATCCACCAGTGTTGCGTTGCCTTTGGGCGTGATAGGTACACCCTCCGGCTCCATGCCGCCAGTGGTAGGTTTATCGTCCAGAATTTCCGGCAGAGGTTCCGGGGCAGGGTCAGAGCCGCTTGCAAAAGCGGGCATGGAAAAGGAGCAGAGGCAGAGCAGGATAGCCAGCAGTCCGGCAGCGAAACGGTTCCAGTTGTCAGATTTCATCGGCGGCATCCTCCTGTTTGTGGTACGGTGTGGCGGTGGGTGCAGCATTCAGCGCACCGCTGCGCAGGAAGGCCGCGAACTCGTCCGGCTTCATGTTCATGCTGCGCACCAGCTGAATGATCTGCAAGTTTTCCTGTTCAGTCTTTGCAGCTTCCAGTTCTTTCAACTGCTGCTGGTATTCGCTGATTTTTTCTTTGAGCCGCTCAATGTCGCGCTCAATGCGGGAAAGTCTTTTTGCCATACAAAATCCTTTCTGGCGTCATGGTAAACGCCCATAGCTGTAAAAATGTTCCTGCCAATATTTTGAGTTGAGGTTTGTGTAAGAGATAGGGTCGCCGCAGTGCAGCATGATGGAATTGCCTACATAGATACCGCAATGGCTCACGCCGGGGGTATCGTAGGTTCCCTTGAAAAACACAAGGTCGCCCGGTTTGACCTGCGCCGTCGAAACAGGGGTGCAGAGGTTGTAAAGGCCCTGTGCGGTCTGGCGGCCCACGTTCCAGCCGGAGTGATTCAGCACCCACGAAATGTAGCCGCTGCAATCAAAGCTGGTGCTGGGCGAACTGCCGCCCCACACATATGGGTAGCCGATGTACTTGGTGGCTTCCTCCATCATGGCGGCAAACTTATCATCTTTGAGGGCTTCCGGGGGAATGTCGTAATAGGTGGGCTGCTTGATGGTGGACGCATTGGGGTACTGTGCCTGCCCGAACAAATCCGGCCGGTTGCCCAGCGTGCGCATATAGAGCGAATAAGCACTGAGTTGTTCTTCGGTCAGCACTTCCACGGGCAGGTGGGATAAATCCTTGTTCTTCAGCTTGACCGTGCAGATGTAGTATTCATACGGTTCTTGGTAGGTGATAACTTGCGGCACACCATACGGGCCAATAATGACCATCATTTTTGTACGGTAACGTATCTGCATGGTCACGGTCTCGGTCAGGATGTACTCCTTTTCAAAGAGCATTTCAATCTCGCTTTGCACCTCGGCCAATGTAAAAACGCCATCATGGAGCGCGGACAAAATCGAGATCAGCACATAGGGGTCATGCTCGATTTCGTCCAGATAAAAATGGTATTCGTCGTAGTTGTGGGTGGCCTCGTAGGTGTCGAGATACCGTTGCAGTTTTTGTTCCAGCTTGGCGTAGGCTTTCTCTGCACCCAGCATATCCTTGTCCTTGGAAAAGTAAGAGGATGCCGTCACGCCGGTTCCAGCGGTGCCCGCCATCACGGTGCAGGACTGCAAACCCGTTATCAAGAGCAGAGCCAGCAGACCGAACACCGCCACGATCAGAATGGTTTTCCAGTTCCGGGCCGCAAATTCGGCTACCCGTTCGCCGCCCTCGGCCGCCAGCTTCGTTACCCGGAAACCGTTCTCTGCGGTGGCGGCTGCACCCTGCGCGGCGGCTTGTCCGGCCTGCCGTGCAGCTTTGGCATACTGCTGTTTGATACGCCGTTTCTGCCACATCCGGGAAATGGGGTTGCTGGCCGCCTGTGCAATTTGCGGATTGTCCCGCAAGGATTTCTGGTAAAAGTATTCTGCATTGGCAGACATGAGCTGACGCTCTGCCTTTTCCACGGCCTTGTAGGGCTTCATCTTGTGGTGCCGGATGCCGCTGCGGATGACCTTGGCGGTCTGATGCTCCACCAGTTCTTCACCCTTGTGGCCACCCTCCACACCCACATTTTCGTGTTCGACTTCATGGATTTTTCCGTGAGTGAACAGCAACGCTTCCGACAGTGGGCGGCTGGCCGGGTTTGGTTTCAGGCTGGGCGGGCCTTTGTCCTGCTGCTCAAAGCGCAGGGTGGATTTTGCCTTGCCGTTGGCAGCATCGTAGACTTTTTCCTTGACCGGGACACGCTTTTTCGGCAGAGCGGCGCGGGCTGCATCCAGTTTGTCGGCTTTCGCTCCCGCCTTTTGGATATACGGCTGCAACGCCGGGTCTGCCCGTTCTTCCTCGGTCAATTCCAAACGGGCAGCGGAACGGTGCAGACCATCTTCACTTTCGGCGGTGGCTGCGGTTTCTGCCGCCTTTTTCGCTTTCTTTTTATTTTCATGCCCGTCCTTGATGTCCTCGGCCCGTTCCAGAATTTTTTCGGCTTTGCCCTCGGCATCCGTGGAGTAGTTCTGTTCCACTTCCCGACTGGAAACATTCTCTACAGTGCCGTCCGCTTGATTTTCCACCACCAGACCGTCACGGGTCATGGTCTGGGTGACTTTGGCTTTTGCCTGCAATTCTTTCAAAGTTCTTCATCTCCCATCGGGCAGCAGCTTGTTTCAATGTCCGCAATGTATTTGAGAATCGGGAACACCTGCGGCGGCGAAACTGCATTGCCCAGTGTTTTCATCCGCTTGCTGCGGTTCGGCACATCTTCGGTCAGGCGCGGGATGTCGGCGGGTTCTTCGGCCCAAAGGGAATGTCCGTCCATTTGCGCGGGAAACCCATCAGCCACTCTACCCAGTCCGGGTTGAGGTAGGGCTTTTCCAGCGTGGTGGGGGTCATCCGGTAGACCACATGAGAGAGCCGCGCCGTCCATGCCTTGCCGTCCTTGTTCATCTTGCGGTAGCTGCCGTTCGCAGAGATTTGAATGTCCAGTCCCTTGCCCACATTCCCGGTGTCGCTGGCAAGGGGCGTGGGAAGCAGCGGAGCCGATGATGAATACTCGTTTCCGTTCGTGCCACGCGCCAACGGCAGCAGCAGGTAATACGAAAACCCGAACATCGTAACCTGCCTGCTCCAAGTCAATGAGCGTTTTGTCGAGCCCCATACGGAGGAAGCCAGCAACATTTTCTCCAAGCACCCAACGGGGCTGCAATTCCCGGATGACCCGCAGCATTTCGGGCCACAGGTAGCGTTCATCGTGGAAGCCGCGCTGCCGCCCTGCGGTGGAGAACGGCTGGCACGGGAAGCCACCTGAAATGAGGGTGACGGTGCGAAGTCCTGTTTTTTCAAAGAAAGTCTCCTTTGTTACGGTGGTGATGTCCTGAAAACGGGGCACCTCCGGCCAGTGGCTTGCCAGAACAGCGGCGGGAAAGGCCGCCCACTCGCATTGACAGACCGAAGTAAAACCCGCTGCTTCCGCGGCAAGGTCGATGCCGCCGATGCCGGAAAACAAGCTGAAATGCGTTAGGCTCATAGCTCCACTACCTCACTGAGCCGGGTGGTCATGATCTTATAGAGCTGGGTGTTTTTCGGGATGGGGTTTGAGAACGGCAACACCACGTTCTCAAAAATCAGCAGTCCTTCGCCCGGTTCGGAATTGTCGATGTATTTCTGCTGGTCTGCGGAAAGGTTCAGCCGTTCCGAAAGGATTTTTCGGTCACCGGATGCTTGATTCAGCAGCGTGATGAAGTCGCTGTTTTCCAGAATGTTCTCAATCTCCGGGGAAGAAAGAAGGTCCTTCACATTTTGGGTGGCACCTGTGGGCACGCCGCCCCATTTGCGGAAGCGCTTCCAAATCTCGGCACTGTACGCGGCGGTCTGTTCCTCTTTCAGCAAAAGGTGGAACTCGTCTGCAAAATACCATGTGGCCCGGCCTTGGCTGCGGTTCTGGGTGACACGGCCCCATATCTGGTCTTGGATAATGAGCATCCCCAATTTTTTTAACTGCTTGCCTAACTCTTTGATGTCAAAGGCCACGAGCCGGTTGTGGATGTCCACATTCGTTTTGTGGTTGAAAACGTTCAGCGAGCCGGATACATACAGGTCGAGTGCCTGCGCCACCCGGTCCGCTTCCGGCAAGTGCTGGTCGAGCAGGGCTTGGTGGAGGTCAGACAAAATCGGCATATTCTCCGGGCAGGGATTCGCTAGATAGGGGCGGTAGATGGTTTTCACGGCACGGTCTATCACGGTGCGTTCAATCGCTTCCAGACCCGTTTTGCCGCCCATGACCAGTTCACAGAACGACAGCACAAAATCCGATTTCAGGGCAAGCGGACTATCATCCTCGGAGTAGTTGAGGTTGATGTCCAGCGGATTCACATAGTCCTTGCTGGTGGGCGAAAGTTTGATGACCTGCCCATGCAGCCGCTTGACCAGCGGATAATACTCGGCCTCTGGGTCTGAAATAAAAATATCGTCAGCAGTCGTTAAAAACACACTGACGATTTCGGACTTGCAGCTCATTGATTTGCCGCTGCCGGGCGTACCCAGCTTCAAGCCGTTGGGACACCGGGCCTGCTTGCGGTCCAGCATGATCATGTTGTGGGATTTTGCGTTGATGCCGTAGTACATGGCCGCACCGCTCTGGAAAAGCTCCTGCGTGACAAAGGGCACAAACACCGCCACGTTGGAGGTGGTAAGGCTGCGCTGAATCCTTATCTGGTTGATGCCCAGCGGCAGCGAGGACACAAGGCCCTGCTCCTGCTGGTAGTCCAGCCGGACAAGAGAGCAGTTGTACTTCTGGGCCACACCTGCCGCTTGGAACACATCGTTGCCCAGTTTTTGCTTGGTGTCGGCCACATTCAGCACTAAAAAAGTCAGCATGAAAAGCCGTTCGTTCCGGGTCTGCAATTTGTTCAGCAGCTTTTTGGCGTCCTCACCGTAGGTGGCAAGGTCGCTGGGGAATAGCGATAGGTAAACCTTTGAAATTATCTCCGATTTTTC
>NZ_QULS01000012.1:0-88479 GCF_003482185.1 Faecalibacterium sp. OM04-11BH | reverse complement strand
GCAGAGAACTCGCCGAGAAATCTCCCGATGCCTATCTGCCTAATCTGGCAATAGGCTGCAACAATCTGGCAAATCTTCTCTCTGACATTGGCTCATTCAAGGAGGCGGAAGAACTGTATCAGGAGGCATTAAAAATACGCTGGAATCTGGCCGAGGAAAATCCAAAAGTCTACCTGCCGAAGTTACAGCTGGTCTGCGACAATCTGACAGCCCTTCTGGAAAAAACAGGCCGCAGAGAAGAAGCAGACAGTCTGAGGCGCGAAGTGGCAGAATTTTACCAGAAGCAGCTTGCACAACAGTGATCCGCCCTGAAACGCAGAAGCAAACCAAAAATAGGCGTCCTGTCTGCTGAACAGGTTCACAAAAAGTAGACAACAGACAAAAAGCCTCCCTGTGCAGGATCATAAACCTGCACGGGGAGGCTTTGCTATGCCCGGAAAGCTGAGCTGAAAACGCGCTTATTTTATTATTTCATGCCGTTCCGGAACTTGTTTCATGGAGACCCGGAACTGCGTCTTCTGGGGGTCGATGTACGTCACGACCACCTTTACAACGTCGCCTTCCTGCACAAAGTCGTGGATATCGGACACATAGCAGTCGGCGATATCTGAGATGAACAGTGCTCCGTTCACAACAGTGCCCTTGTGGCGGACGCCGATCTCCACAAAGGCAGACTTGGCGATTATGCCGACGATCTTACCATAATAGACCTGCCCTTCCTCAAGGTCCTCAAACGGAATGATCCGAGCCGGTATGGAATCCGCCACAGGTGCGGCGGTCGGGCGCAGAAAATCGCTCCAGGTATCGACTGCGTCGTTCATGATAGCAGTCAGCGTGCGGCCAAGCATCCCGCTCTGGAAGCACTCCCTGCCGCACAAATAAACCCCGCGCGACCGGCACTTCATGGCATAGTTGCTCAGCACATAAGTCCCATTGGCAGCAAGGGTAAACATCGGCAGCGCAGGAGCTGCCAGAACCGCCTTGCTGTTCAGCCCGAAATGCTCCGCCTCATAGCGGATCTCATAAGCGACCATGTTCAGATAATTCAGATCCGGATCTGCAAACGCACCCTCGTTGCGGGCTTTTACGCTGATGAACAAAGACCGGTCTGCGCTGGTGCAGAGAACATCGATCTCATTCCGGATCTCGGAGCCTACCGAATGACGGAAGGAAAGGCCGTTTTCCACATCATCAAAGCCACAGTCCAGCAGAGCGGTATAATACACATAGGCTTCTGCCAGATTGCCGGCTTTTTCCATGATATGCCGCATTTCCTGGCTGGCAAGCCGGAACGTACAGGTTTTCGGGTCACTGTAGACAACATCATAGATCCCGCCCAATTCCGTGAGCCGCTGCAGGATCGTCTTATGCCCCTTGAGGTACGCCGGATTATCATCTGCCAGCGAAACCGTACAGCGGAGGCCGGATACCTGCAGGGTCTTATGGTTATAATTTAGGCTGAAGGTCATGGTCTGCGGATCAAATCCATCGCAGAGGGACTGCAGCGCCGCCTGGAACTGCGCAGCATCCGTGATGCCGGGCCGGACTGAAAAAAGGATCGTCCGTGCCGAACCATAGACCGAATCAAACGAGATATCCCGGATATACTGGAGCTGCACCATCTGCTGCAGCACCGGGAAGAGCTTTTGTGCCACAGCCTGCTGTGTCCGGATCGTGACTTCCCCGCCTTCTCCGGCAAAGGGGAAGGTATACGTCCGGTCATCCGGCAGAGCGATCCGTTTGTCAGGAAGCGTGTTCCAGTACATACTGTTCTGCAGGAAGAGATCCCACAGCGGCTGGTAAATGTTCTCCAGGCCTGTGATCCGGGAGGATTCCACGCCGATGGTGTCTGCGCCGTTGATGGAGAACATCTGCTCCACCGTAAAGCCCTGCTTCGGGAACGGGTACTCCAGTTCCTCTGCACGGGAAATATTCAAGAAGGTGCCACCGCAGTTGTAGAACACCCCGCAGCCCTGCGTATCCGCATACTCCATCGCGGCAGCTGTCAGGAGCGGATCCGCTCCACTGACATCAATGTACGCCGGAGCTGCCGAAAACAGCATGCTCATTTCATCGACAAGTGCCTTGCGCTCCAGCAGCGGAACAAACACGAGATCCTCGCGTTCCTCGTCTGCGGTGCCGCACAGTTCATTGGGTACAAAGATGGAGTATTCAAATTCCGTTTCCTGCAGGTAATGGGAAACATAGCGTTTCAGGTTTGCAAGCACTGTATCGATCTGAGCAAGCTCCATTGCGGTACGGGCAATCCCCACAAACGTGACCGCCGCAGGATCCATCTGCTGGATCGATGCAATGTTGTCCGTTGTTTTGGAGGAAAGCAGTTTAAGAACCACCGGACGGAACTGATGGGTCAGGGCATAAGGAATGCCCCGGCACAGGATCCGGTCCTGTTCCTTGTAATCCTTCCGGGAAACGTATTCAATGAGCGATCCCATCTCTGCCTGCAAATTATCTAGGATAGAGGTCAGCACCGCAGCGTGCACACCGTCATCGGCCCGGATCTGGTCATACAGTTTTTTCCACGACCGACGATAAAGGGAAATCGCGCTTCTTTTGTGGATCCGCAGTTCAGACACTGCAAGAGACAGCTGTTTGAACGACTCATATGCAGAAAGGGGAAAGCTTGCGTTGTCCGCGAGCAGATCCTGGATCGTTTTCAGCAGGCTGTCCACCGTGCCGGTGTGTGCTTCTGCATTTTCTCTGCATTTCTGATGGAGCAGCAGTGTCATCTGATCCAGCGGGTCGAGTCCGGGGTCGGATACCGTGCCGGATTCTGCCGCCTGCCAGATCTCCTCTGTGATAGAGGAAACTCCGGTGTGATCTACCGGCAGCAAGCAGGTATGCCACTTCTGCGCAGAACTGTGGGTGGTATTGCCGTCCCGGTAAATCAAGGTCTGATCCTGCAGCTGCCGGTATCCGGCAAAGATCTTGCTGAATACCCAGCGGTCGTGTTCCACCGATGCCAGCCGGTCGATGAGAGCCGGCTCCTTTGCGATGCGTGCAGAAAACTCTTTGGCCGCCTGCTTCAGGTCGCTGCAGGAAATGCCGCAGCAGAGGAGCTTTGCCTTGATGTGGATGGCTGCCTCCATGTTGGACACATAGGTATACTTATCATGGTAAAAATCGTGGAGCACGCTGTTGGCGGAATACCGGCTGTCCGCCGAGCGAATGTAGGAACTGTGGAGGTTAAGGCCGATTTTTTCCAGTTCCTCCGAAAACTCTGCCTCATCGGCATCGAAACCAAATGGAATCAGCTCGGCCTGTTCTGTGGACGGCATCGTCAGCCCAGGCTTCTTTTTTCTCTGCACATAGGCGATCAACACCGGCTCATTGCGTCCGCAGCTGCCAAACGCCCGTGCAAGCTCGGCATTTTTCTCATCGGTTCCGGTTGAAATGATGACATACCGATAATCGCTGTGTTCCCCGGCAAGCTGCTGCATTCCCTCTGCTGTCAGCTGTGCTTTCTCAAAAGAAAGCGTGCACCGGTTATCCTCCATCTCACTTTCAGAGACCCGCTTGTTCATGCAGGAGATTGCCGAAAAATGTGGCAGATAGGGTACCTTCTGAAGGAGCGTGTCCACGCACTGCGACGGGTTGGAACTTGCCAGCGTGATATGAAGCGCTGTGTCGAGAAGCTGCCCGTTCGTTGCGACTGTCGGCAGGATATCATCCAGGATCCGCTGGCCATAACCGATCAGAAGAACTTTCAGCTCTCCTGCGTCATCCCGGTAAGGATAAAGGGGATGACGGTCCAAAAAGCTGAAAAGTGATAGCCTGAACCCGGTAAAACTTTTCATATATCCAACTCCTTTTTACATTTTGAGATTCACTCCCTGAGTTTATGGTTTTATCATATCACACCTGCCGGACTGTAACAAGGAAAATCTCAATGTTCCCTGCATACAGTCCCGATGATCTTCCCTTTGAATTTTCCCCCTTGGCACACAAAACCCACTATTTGTTTTGTATCAGGATGAAAAAAGCCAGACCTTTCACGCCCAAGGAAAGGTTCGGCTTTTCTCTATGAGCCACTTTCATTCCCAACTTTCAGGTAAAATCTGTTTTTTTGCACCGGTGAAAGAAAACCATCTGATATCTTTATGCCAGACAAAAGAGACCAGACCGCACTGCAGCCTGGAGTTCTCAGGAAAAGGAAAGGAGAGTTCGACCATGAGCAACTGCAACCTCATCATGTTCCGGGCGAGCGGCAGAAGCGCTCCGGCAGACAGACAGGCGGAAGATCCCCGATCGGTCTCTGTTCAGGATAAGGTTTGCTTGTACGACAGGGTCATCCCATTCGGGGAGATTGCAACGCTTTTAAAAGCACGGGAGGATCAAGGCAATGGCAAAACGTAAGACCCGATCTTTGAACATCCCGGCAAAGTACCCGGACAGGGCCGACCGCATGATCCTGGGCGATGGTTGCATCTTCAGTACAGACTGCCGGAAAACCGGACTGAATAACAATATCCTTGTCGTGGGCGGCAGCGGCTCCGGCAAAACGGTTTCGATCGTGGAACCATTCCTTCTGGAATCCTTTTCGCGCTCGATCGTCTGTTCTGTTACAAAGCGCGGGATCGTGAACAAATTCATCCCGCTGCTGCAAAACCGGGGGTATAAGATTCTGGATCTTGATTTTGTCCATCCATCGCGTGGAAATGTCTGCTTTGATCCGCTGGACTATATCAACAGCTTTGCCGATATTTCGTTCCTGTCCCAGAGCATCATATCCGGAACAAGAAGAAACCATAATCCGGACCCCTATTGGGATGAATCGGCAGCTTCCCTTCTCAACGCTCTGATTGCCGAGACACTGATGCTGAAAGATGACCCGACATTTGCGGATGTACTGGAAACGATCGATTCCCTTTCCATTTCCTCACGCTATGATGAACTGGTCACAACCGATCTGGACGAAAAGTTCAAGTTTCTGGAATCAAAAGATCCGCTCAATTACGCTTCTTCCAACTGGCGGACTTTCAGCAATCTGCCTGTCAAAACAGCGGGCTGCGTGTTCAGCACGCTGCATTCCATTATAGATTCGACTTTTACCCCTGAACTGCGTGTGATGTTCCGGATGCGGAAAAGGCTCCGATTTGAGCAGCTGGCCAATGAAAAGACAGCGCTTTTTATCACATCCAGCCCCGTCAATCCCAGCATTAACAGTTTTATCAGCCTGTTCTATGCCCAACTGTTCAAGGAACTGTTCGATTACGCAGAAAACCAGCCGGACGGAAAACTGCCCGTTCCCGTCCACCTGATTGCAGATGATTTCGCTACCGGCTGTCCTGTTCCGCTATTTGACCAGTACATTTCGATCCTGCGTGAAAAGCAGATCTCAGTCACCCTTCTCATCCAGTCGGAAACGCAGCTGGCTTCTCTTTACGGAGATGGCCCGGCAACTACGATCAGAAACAATTGTGATACCTATGTCTACATGGGCAGTAACGACCTGGCAACCGCACAGAATATCAGTGTCCGCGCCAATGTTCCGCTGAAGGATATTCTGGAGATGCCCATTGGCAGCCAGATCCTGTTCCGGCACGGTTCCAAACCGCATTACGGACAGCGTTACAATACGTTTGCGAACGCGGAATATCAGAATGTCCTCCGGGAATACGAGAAACGTGTCGCAAAAGAATTCAGACTTCGGCAGAGAGTCCGTTCCGGGCAGAAAGCAAATCCGGAAAATGATGATGCAAACCGCCGGCACACTGCGTTTTTGCAGGAAATCTTCATCCGTGTTCCATCAGAAAAATCGTTCGTTGGCAGCGTTTCGGCCGAGGAGCCAGATCTGTTGGCACAGCTTTTTGAAGAATAAAAAAGGAGGATCCTTATGACAGGAATCAAACGATCAAGCAAACAAATCCTGCCGATGGTCATCGGTAGCACACTGGTCCTGGGTCTGATCTGGCTGAACACTTTCATTCATCAGAACAGTTTCAGCGACAGTTATGGAGATTTTTCGTTCCTCATAGAAATTATCCCGGCCATCAGCCTTGCAACCCTGTTAAATACACTTGTGATGTTCCGGCCAGCCGTGTGGCAGTCTACATACAGCACAGCGGACTGTGCGCAGGATGCGGCATGGGGCGCGATTGCCATGATGGCTCTGCTTTTTTGCGAGATTGGGGGCCAAGGCAACGTTTCCTTTTTCTCGTATTCCAGTGTCGTGCTCGGAAGCTTCACATTCCCCAAACGATATATCTACGATTTTTGGGTCATCATCTGGTTCCCGATCCAGGTAGATGCCATTCTGCGGGCGATGAAACATGAGGACTTCAGTCGAGATGCCCAGCAAAACGGTTTCACCTCGCTTTTTGTCATGACGCTTGAAGAACTTCTGTTTTTTCAGGCAATGCCGAATATCTGGCAGTTCGATCTTCTGCTCCTCAATACGTTCACACTGGCTGTTGCAGTGTGGAAATATGTACCAACCGAATATGCCGAAAAATCCATCCTGCATGTTGGGCTGTATGCAATTATCCGAACGCTATGCCTGCCCCTGCAGCTGAAGCTTCCGGTGGAGGGTGATACCATCTGTATGCTCTCCAGTAACTGGGAGACACTGAGAGTAGCGGTCCGTGAAATCGCAACGCATGCCGCGTTCTTTGGTACATCGGACTTTTTGAAAGTTTCTGCTGATGCACATTACTGGCTGGCAGACAATCGCACACCCGTGCTGCAGCTTCTGTACTATGGCGGCTGGGCTGCCGTGATCGGCCTGACTCTGGTTCTGGTTGGCTTCATCTGGGTGCTTGTAAAGCTGGTTGACTTCCGGAATGCCCGCGTCCATAAAGAATGGTCTGTATACGCTACCGCAGCAGGGATGCTTTCTTACCGTGCTGTGTGCGGGATGTTGTACGGTTTTGGCGCTCCCTGGCCGGTCACTCTGCCTTTTCTCGGCAGGAACAGCCTGCTGGATCTGTCGGTCTTTGCCCTCATACTGTGGGGTGCATGGGAGAACATCCAGATTTCCAGACACCAGCATCTGGAAGATACGTTCGTTCCAGCTGAAACACTTCTTGACGCAGGCGATCAGTTGCATTGTCAGGTCCACAATCCAGATGGCACCCCCTGCACTACGGACTATCTGTTTGACGAACCGGTTCTTGTTTCAGGCAAAGAAGGTGAGCTTTCGTGTACTGCCGATGAATACGCTCTGCCGGAAAAGTCATTCACAGTCTTTACAACGACAGTTGATTCCCGCACGATCCGGTTCATCCTGGAACACGAACCCGATGAATGGGTGCTCCCGGATTCGTCCACAAACGAACTTCAGCAACAGGTCCGACAGCGGTACAGTGCGTATCATGCCCCTGTTTCGATGGAAGGCGTACATACAGATGAATACATGGAGGAACCATACGATGAAGATCCTGAAACTGTTTAAAAAATATTTTTGCCTTACAGCCGTCAGCATTGCACTGCTTGGCCTGGTGCTTGCCGGGTGGAAATTCAGCCTTCAGGCGGCCAGACAGGCGCAGAAAGTGAATTCGATCAATGCGTGGATATAATTTGACACTGCATTGGAACAGATGTTGTCCGCCTGAAGCATCTTGTCGGTCTGCGAAATGTAAGTGTCACAAACCGGCTCTTATTTCAGTTCAGAAGTTACTTTCCGTATCCTGATACAGCGAGTTCGTTTTGGCCTCGGCGGCGCTGCCCGCAAAGGCGCGAGCGGCGGCTGGACGCTGGAAACGCTCCGGAACATGGCCTTGGAGCAGAACTTTGCCTGTGCCGTGGTCTTTCTGGGCGGCGGCAGCAGCATCGGGGAAATTCTGGAAAATGCAGATCTCTCCCAGTGCGGCTATGTGAAAGAGATCCCGGAAAGCCGATATGTCTCTGCCCCGGATGGCGGGTACGAACTTTACTGCATCGTCCCGGCCTACGGTGCCACGCTGGCCGTCAATGAATGGGTGTGCAATGAGGGCAACGGCTTTGTGGGCGAGACCGGGCAGGTGCTCTACCGCAGCGACGAGGCAGACCCCATCCTGCTTTTCTGCAATGTCAGTGATATCATCCCCAGCACCGAAGTCGTCATCACGACCCGGCAGGGAGATGTTCTGGACTGGAACCCCTGCCTTTCCCTTCAGGACGGCACGGTGAACACCCCGTGGAACCTCGGTGGCGGCGTATGGGACCTGACGAGATACGAAAAAGAGCCTTTTGAGGGTTGATGGTCTGCGTTGGCCCGGGGCGAAGACGGGCAGGCACTCAGCCTGAACCTGCTTTTTGAAAGGTCCGGCAACGAGCTTTATTACAGCTATGGCCCGGGCAACCGTGCGCCGATTGCAGAGTACAGCGGCAGCTGGCTGATTCTGGACGGCGAAGGCGGTGCATGGGATACGCCCCGGCAGATCAAATTTACCCTTTACAGCCGAACCGATGGCGCAGCAGATCTGTCAGGTATTTTCGAGGTCACGCGCCGGTCGGACGGTCGGCTGGAAGTGACCCATCTGGATGGCGACCCGCTTCTGTCCGGCCTGACTTCCGGAACGCTGCTTCTGGATCCTGAGAGCTGAGACAGTCTGAGTCGGATCCCGGACCATGGAGGAATGATATGATGAAACACACAAAAAAGATCACCATCCTGCACTCCAACGATATGCACGGCGATTTTCTGGCCGAACAGCTGGATGACAAACTGGTAGGCGGCGTGTCGATGCTTTCGGGCTATGTGGAAAAGGTGCGCAGCGAAGAAAAAATGTTCTCTATGCCATTGCAGGCGATATGTTCCGCGGCTCGGTCATCGATTCGGAATACAAGGGGCTTTCCACGATCGAGATCGTGAACGCCCTCGCCCCGGATATCGTCACCATCGGCAACCATGAGGTGGATTACGGTGTCGCGCATCTGCTTTTTATCGAAAAGCTGGCGCGATTCCCCATCATCAACGCCAACCTCTACATCAAGCACACCCAGACGCGGCTGTTCACGCCGTATAAGATTTTACAGATAGATGGGATGAACATCCTTTTCATCGGCATCATCACACAAGACGTGATCAACCAGACAAAATCCGAATCCCTCATCGGCTCCTTTGTAGATACGGCAGCCGCAGCGGTGGAGGTGGGCAAGATCTGCAACGCCCACAACAGCATCGACATTGATTTTACGGTCCTGCTCACTCACATCGGCTTTGAAGAGGATCGGCGGCTTGCCAGCCAGCTGGACCCGGCCTGGGGTGTGGACCTCATCATCGGCGGGCATTCCCACACCTTTTTGGAACAGGCATGGGAAGAAAACGGCATTGTAATTACACAGGCCGGGACCGGGACGGATCAGATTGGCCGGTTCGACATCGTAGTGGACACCGACAACAACTGCATCGACTCCTATACATGGAAGTCCGTTCCCATCATCGACAAAAACTGTCCTCGGAACCCGGTGATGGAACAGGTCATTGCACAATTCTCCTGTCAGGTAGATGAAAAGTATAATCACATCGTGGCGCGGTTCCGCCGGGAACTGACCCACCCGGAGCGCAATCAGGAAACGGAGCTGGGCGACCTGCTGGCCGATATCTTTACCCAGAGCCTTGGCGTGGATGTCATGCTGCTGGGTTCCGGCAGCATCCGGGCCGAAAGGCTGGGACCTGTTGTGACCTACAGAAACCTGACCGAGGCGTTCCCCTACGATGACGGCGTGTATCTGTTCAAGGTCACCGGCAGACAGCTGCGGCATATGCTGCGTTTTATGCTGCGGGAAGAATCTTTCGCGGGCCACACTGAGTTTTACCAGATCCCGGCAGCGCTCCGCCTGCGGTACAGCCGCAGCAACCATGATTTTGAGTCGCTGACCTACAAGGGTGAGGAAGTAACAGACGAGAGAATTTTCACCGTCGGGATGCAGAATTTCCACTTCCAAAACATCACCAGCTTCTTCGATGTCACTCGGGGGGGAATCGCCCGCCTGCAAAAGCCCCGTACCATTGCAACCTCCTGTCAGGATGTGCTTATAGAATACTTTCAGGAGTACGAGTGGCTGGATCACTGGCTGGATGGCCGGATCACCGTAACACCATAACAGGAAAGGGCGGATCCTATGAAACGATCCTTACGGAGGCAGTGGAAAATGGCATTTCTCGCTTCGCTGCTGGGAATAACACTTGCGATGCCGGGGTGCACCAGAACGCCCAAAGCATCTTCAGTTCCCATCACTGAGGTGCAGAAGATCAGCTTTTCGCAACAAGGGATGGCACGCGCTGCAATCACCAACCGGATCATCCACTGTACCGATCAAGGTGCAGAGATCGTGCTGGAACTCTGGGACGGTGAGGAGCCGGATTCTGTGTATCCTACAGATGCATCGGTCCTGCAAGAGGCCAGAGAACTTCTTGAGACCTACGATGTCGGCAGCTGGAACGGTTTCAAAGGCAGCAACCGTGCGGTGCTGGATGGTGAAAGCTTCGGTTTCTACGTTGAATTTACAGATGGCTCTACGATCTCGGCATATGGGACCAATTCGTTCCCACCGCATTATCGGGAAGTATACAGTGCCCTGTGGGATCTGACTGCTCCTGCGCAGGAAGCCTATGAACTGGAACACCCGGAGGAATCGTCCACTCTCTGAGTGCGAAGAATCGTGTTGAATCAGGAAAGGCGGCCTGCATCCAACGGATGCAGTTCACGGGTTTGGGTGTTCCCAACAAGTATTTTGCAACGCAAAATAAGCAGATGTATATACGTCTGCACTGCTTGCGGGTACTATGAAGCCTCTCAAACTGCCCTCCAATTTTGAAGATTATTTTGCAAGCCAGACCGTCCGTTTTCAAGTTTAACTTGAAGCGGACGGTTATTTTTGTGCAAAACGAAATGCACGCAGCTAAAGCAAGTTGCACGCAAAAGCGGAGGCGATACCTCCGGTTTTTTGTGTCTAAACCGGAGGTGCGACCTCCTGAAAATTCAACGAGATTTCTGCTATGATAAAAGCGATCCAGTGGTTAGCCGGAACTAAAGCTTCCGGTTTTTGCCCATAAAAGCCGAAAAAAGGCCTCAAAACCGGAACGAATACTTCCTGTTCAGTAGCCAAAGGATACTGTATACTTATTCCATGGACCTTGAAAACCGCATGACCGTCTGCATGGAATACCCGGCGAAGACCCCGCAAGGGTGAGCCGGAAAACGCCGCTGGAAAGGGGCAGGAACACCATGCAGAGAGAACGGCGTAAGAATAATGATATTCTATTTCATTTCAGAAAGGATGATTTGCCTATGACAAAACTGAGCCAACTCAAAATTGACCCGGAGTTCCAGCGTCAGATCAATCCTCCAACATTTGAAGAAAAACACCAACTGGAAATGAACATCCTCAAGGAAGAGCGTGTGCTGAATCCGATCATCACTTGGAACGGCTACATTGTTGACGGACACACGCGCTATCAAGTCCTTCAAAAATATCCATTTATTCCGTTTGAAGTCATCGAGAGAAAATTTTCTAACCGTTATGAAGCACTGGCATGGATCTGCAAGAATCAGCTGGGTCGGCGTAATCTGACCCCAGAGCAGAAAAAGTTCCTGATTGGAAAGCAGGCAGAAGCGGAAAAGCAAATCAAATCGTTTCACGGCAATCAGTACACCTTGGCACCCGAAAGTGGTCTGGTTCAAAATGAACCAAACCACCAAAAGCATGGTTCGCGTTCAAAAGTTGCAGCAGAGAATGGAACATCTGAAAGTTATGTTTACCGTGCAGAACAATTTGCAAAAGGTGTGGAAGCGGCGGAGGAAGCAGTACCCGGTGTGCAAGAAGAAATCCTGAGCGGAAAGATTCGTGCAACTGACCGTGAAATTTCCTCGATTGCAAAGATTCCAAAGAAAAAGCGTCCCGAAGTTGTGGCAGAGTTGCGTAAGCCTAAAGCCGAACGGAATTCCAGTATCACGGATTCTTATTCTTCGCCTTCAAAGGACAATGAGCTTATAACGACCTTCAAGCGAGACATTCAGGGGCATAAGAAAGGACTCAACAAGGAAGAAAAACAGAATCTCAAGGATGTCGTCAAGAGTATCTATTCGCCTCGCCGTTTGGCAGATGGCGAAGCCATGATGTGTGAGATTCAGGGCGCACAGGAGGATTTTGTGCGGCGGTGGGAAATGTGTTTTCGTGAATACCCCGATATTCTTACCGAACCAAAGAACAATGAGAAACTGCTGGTGCTTATCGACCGCGCCAGCCGGTATCTTCAGACCGTAAAAGACCGCTTGAACAGTGATGGAAACCATCAATCTCAATGCTAACGCTGACTTCTCCGAAGATCACTGCCTGCACATTTATCAGGGCAAGATTCGCCCGGAGTAACTCAAAATCCCATTTGGGCTTTTCATACCGGGCATCTTGATGGGGATTCTGCTCCCCATGCCCTCATACAGAACCGTCCGTTTCTGATGGTTGGCTTGATGAAAATTCATCTCGCAGCCACAATGCTCCCGCCTCGTGGGTGGATGAAATTTTGAAAATTTCAAAAAATTGTATATGAAACTGCCCTTGCGGATTCCTATTTGTGAGACAGCAAAAAATCTGTAAAGATTTTGAAAGTACCTTGCGAAACGGGCTTTCTCCAATTCTAAGATTGAAAACCAGTGTTCCTTGACAACAGAATCGTCGGCTGCAAGCCAATATAACTTTCCGGTGAAGTGCCGCCAGGACAAGAGCGCACCAAGGAAAGCCAGAACGCCGGAGTGAATCGGGCAGGAATAGCTTGCGGAGAGACCGACAGCAAAAAACCGGACAAGCAGACAGCAGGGATTCGCAAATCTCTGTTGAATGGTTGTTCGGTGCAGGGTGTGGGATGCAGTCCCACACGTCCCCGATGATGCCCTGCATCTCGGCTGCTCACCATTTTTATGGGGAGCCAAAATCTGAAAATTGCAGATTTTCAGATTTCATCGAGGGACTGGGGAGTGAAATCTCCAGCAAGTTCGCCGTCGGCCAAAATTACGAAAGTGAGTTTTGAGGCGACACGGGCGAATCTTGCGCTTACAATTCTCAGCCCCCTAAAGCACCATGATAGAACGTAAAAATTGGAGGTGAAGATTATTTCAGACTACTTGAAAGCCAATATGCCACTGCCGCAGTATCTGCCCTATGCCCGGTTTCTTCTCGACGCTGACCTGAGCCACACGTCAAAGCTGCTCTACACGCTCCTGCTCGACCGTGCCACTCTCTCGCAGAAAAATAACTGGGTGGACAATCAGGGGCGTATTTATGTGATCTATCCGCTTTCTCATCTGGCGAAGGATTTAGGGTGCTGCGTTTCCAGTGTGACACGCTCTTTTGCTGAACTGGAAAAAGCGGAACTTGCCGAGCGAGTGCGCAGCGGATTTTCCAAACCCAGCCACATTCTGCTCAAGGTTCCGCATACTGTGCAGAATTGCGCAGTCACAGTATGCACCAGTACGCAGTCTGATTGTGCAGAAACGCACAGTATGGTTGCGCAAAAATGCACACCTAACCAACGTAATAAGAACAACCTGAAAGATAACCACCTGATAAGAGCAAACCGTACTCATCTCTCATTGGGAGAATACCAGAATGTCTTTCTGACGGAAAAGGAGTATAAACGGCTCAAGGCTGACTTTGCAGGGCTGGATGGTCTGATCGAGCAGCTATCCGCCTATATCCAGTCCACCGGAAGGAAGTACGCCGACCATGCTGCAACGCTGCGTATCTGGGCAAAGCGGCAGAAGACAGAGAAAAAGACAACACCTGGTATCCCGGACTACACCTTTGCGGAAGGAGAAAGCCTATAAAGACGATTGAGAAAATTTTGGACCCCCCCGTTTCCAGTATGCCCAGAAACGCAGCGGACTATCACGGAGACAACGGTCTGCTTTATTGCGGCAAGTGCCAAACGCCCAAGGAAGCCTTCTTTCCCAAAGGTCTTGTCCTGATGGGAAAGAACAAGCATCCGGTAGAATGTGCCTGTCACAAAGCCGAACGGGAACGGCAGGAGGCAACTGTTAAGGAGCAGAAGCACCTCGACCTTGTGCGGCGGCTGAAAGCAGACGGCTTTTCGGATTCTGCGATGCTGGATTGGACATTTGCAAACGACAATGGGCGCAGCCCACAGATTCGCCATGCACACCGCTATGTGGAGCAGTGGCAGACCATGCACTCAGAGAACATTGGACTGCTGCTCTGGGGCGGTGTTGGCACAGGCAAGAGTTTCCTTGCCGGGTGCATTGCAAACGCTCTGATGGAGCAGGAAGTGCCTGTGTGCATGACGAACTTCGCACACATCCTGAACGAACTGAACAACAGCTTCTCCGGGCGGAATGAGGTCGTAGACAGGTTGTGCCGCTATCCACTTCTAATCATTGATGATTTCGGTATGGAGCGTGGCACCGAGTACGCACTGGAACAGATCTACAACATTGTAGACAGTCACTACCGCAGCCGGAAGCCCCTGATCGTCACCACCAATCTGACACTGGATGAGATCCGGCATCCGCAGGATATCGCCCATGCCCGCATCTATGACCGCCTGTTGGAGATGTGCGTTCCCATCTCCTGTATTGGTGTCAGCTTACGGAGAGAAAACGCACAAGAAAAGCTGGAACGGCTGAAAGCATTGATTGGATAATCCGAGATAGATACTTGAAAAAGAACTGCTGGATATGCAATATTGCATCCGGCTATAAGGATACGGAGGTCTGCCTATGAAAGAAATCCCGATTTGGGAAAAGAGCAATTTGACATTGGAAGAAGCCGCAGCTTATTCCGGCATTGGAATCAATAAACTTCGGTCGTTGTCCGACCATGAGCAATGCCAATTCGTGCTTTGGGTGGGTTCTAAGCGGCTCATCAAGCGGCGCAAGCTGGATGAATACACGGAGCGAATGTACTCGCTTTGAAAATGTCCCGGATATTTTTCAAAACGTCTTGCAGAGAATGGCGTATCTGTGGTACTCTGAACACAGAACAACGCTCTTTTCTGTACCGCAATGTAGAAAGGAGCGACGCTCATGGCAACAAATCAGAATACGAAACGCAAGGACAAGGCGCGTGTGGTTCTCCGCAAGGGCGAATCCCAGCGCAAAGATGGCAAGTACGATTTCCGTTGGACTTCCCCGGATGGCAAGCGACATTCTATTTATGCCGCGACCTTGGAGGAGCTTCGGGAAAAGGAAAAAGACATCCAGCGAGATTCGCTGGAAGGCATCAAGGCAGAAGCGCGGTATGTCACCCTGAACGATGTGTTCACCCTGTGGGCAAAGGTGAAGCGTGGTCTGAAGGACAACACTTTCCAGAACTATCTGTACCTTTATCGGCAGTTCGTGGAGCCGGATTTCGGCAAATCGAAGGTGTCTGCGCTCAAAAAGTCGGATGTGAAGCAGTTTTACAACACGCTGGCAGACGAGCGAGGTTTGCAGATCTCTACGATTGACAGCGTACACACGGTTCTGCATCAGGTGCTGGACATGGCGGTGGATGACAGCTATCTGCGGAGCAATCCCTCGGACAATGTTCTGCGGGAGTTGAAAAAGGCACACCAGTTTGAAACCAACCGCCGTAAGGCACTGACCATCGCAGAGCAGAATCTGCTGCTGTCCTACCTCTCCAAAACGCCGAAGTACCAGCACTGGTATCCGATTTTCGCGGTCATGCTGGGAACTGGTTTGCGCGTAGGAGAAGCCACTGGTCTGCGCTGGTGCGATGTGGATTTTGAGGAAGGCGCGATCTCCGTCAATCACACGCTGGTCAACTACGACCATCGTGAGAACAACGGCGGCAAGAAGGGCTGCTACTTCAACTGCCACTCGCCCAAAACAAAGGCTGGTGTCCGCACTGTTCCGATGATGGACTTCGTGAAAGAAGCCTTTGAAAAGGAACGTGCCTATCAGGAAGAAGCAGAGATCCATTGCACGGTAACGGTGGACGGTTACACGGACTTCATCTTCGTCAATCGCTTTGGAGAGTGCCAGCATCAGGGAACACTGAATAAGGCCATCCGGCGCATCATCCGGGACTGCAACGATGAAGTGCTGGCGAAGAACCCGAATAGCACCGTACTCCTGCCGCGTTTCAGCTGCCATACCCTGCGGCATACCTTCACGACCCGGATGTGCGAAGCGGGCGTGAACATCAAGGTGATTCAGGATGCGCTGGGACATTCAGATATCTCCACGACCTTGAACATCTATGCGGATGTGACCAAGGAACTGCGGAAGTCTGAATTTGAAAATCTTGACCGTCAGTTCGCACAGTGGAAAGATCCTGAAGAATAAAATAAAGCATACGCCAAATACGCCATACGCCATTTACGCCAATTCATACGCCAAACGATACAGTTCGGATAAAGGCTTGTGTAGAGATGTAAATGAAATGGCAAAATTCAACCCTTGCGGTGTAGAGTAGTATCAAGAAATAAAGGCTTATAACTGCTCGTCGATGACATCCCCACGATGAAGCCGATTGAGCAGTAAAATGCAAAATTGAAACGCAGATACGATGAAATTGTGAACGGATTTCAAGCGGCATCTACGGTACTACACCACAACTACACCAATTTTGGGACGTTTTCCCGAAAAGGAGCCTTACAAAGCGGTGTGGTGTAAGAATCGAATAGGCGGATTGGTGTAGTAGGTACACCGAACCCATAAAGACGAAAAAGGCAGGTACACTGTGGAAACATGGTGTACCTGCCTTTGTGCTTATTATTGAAAGATAATACGAGAAAGTTGTGGAAAGAATGTTACAAATGCGATAAGCTTTAATTAAGAAAAGTCGATGTGCAACAATCATCAATTTCCGGAATTACGCAAATTCGTTACTTTTATCGCTTCGCCGTAAATTTGTGTTTTGTATCCGCTGTATTCTTTGCACCCGCCATCCCCTCTTGCATCCGTTATCCAGCCGTTCCGGTGTGCAAAAAGTATGCAGAGCCAAAATCAGCCCCTTAAAACAGGGATCGGATTTTTATGCAAAGCCGAGAAAACGGTCGGGTTCAAGCCCGATACGGCAGCTACGATTTTGCCTGTTCAGGTCAAGCATCAAATGTACATCAACAACTACGATTCATGGCAGGGAGCTTAGGACAAAAAAGTTCATCCGATGCAGTTTTCTATGCATCCGATGAACTTTTTTCAGTAGCGTTTCCTTTTAAGCCACCTTGGTCTTTCGCAGATACCCCCATGCTGCCAATCCAACGAGCAGAACGATCTTGATCGGTGCCGATGCCAGCAGTACATCTGCCTGAAAGAAGGCATGCCCGCCTGCATAGAGAAAATCAAAGCTGATCATTTTATACAGCAATGCATTGGAAAGCCCAATGCCCCCTGCCGGAATCAGGGTGGACAGCCATTCTCCAAAGGAGCCCGGCACGACCATATAAACAATCAGCGGTGCCACCACACTGATCAGCGCCACAGACAAAGCGGTCAGGTTGTTCTTGGCCCATACGGATGCCATCAGCACAAAGGCCACCTCCGCAAAGAAGATCAGGAAGTTTGCCACCAGCATGACCCACTCCATCTGGCCAACGGTATACGGCGGCAGGCTGGTCACAGAAAACAGCCATTGCACGGAAGTTTGGGTACTTTCCCAGCCAAATAGAGCATTCGTGACCAGGATCCACACCACGCCGCAGAGCAGATACGCCGCCCCTGTGATACTAAACGCCGCCGCTAGCTTTGCCGCTGCTAGCCGCAGACCGCCGTTTTTTGTGCACAGTTGGATGTCCTGCGCCCCGGTCTGTGCATCCGATGCAAACACCGGGGCCGCAATCACCGCGCACAGCAGGGTGAGCAGCAAGCTCAACAGGGTCTGGTAATCCATTGCGTCTGAACTGACCCCAAATGAATAGGTGAACGGTTTTTGTACAGCATCGAACTTTTTCTGTGCAATGGCCTGCGCCTGCTCATAGCCGGGCTTTCCGCTTTGTTCCAGCCAGATCACCGATTCCAGCCGTTTGGGGAGCTGGCTGTAAAAGTTCTGCATATCCTCTGCGGTCAGCCCCATCACGCCCGGTGCCATGCCGGTTTTCGAGTCGGCAAAGGCTTCCTTTGCGTTGTTCACAAGAGGCTGATACCGGGCAAGTTCTTTATAAAACACTTCGGTTGGGATGTCGTTGATTGAACTTGCATCATACTGCCGGTACACCCGCTGATAGGCTTCCAGTGCTTCCTGCATGACATCCGGCGTGATGGTACCGGATACCTGCTGCTCCTGCCGTTTCCGGATTGCTTTCAGACCCGTGTAACGCACTTCGTTTCCGCTGGCATCCAGTTCCGTCCAGCCGATAAAGGTCACCGGCAGATATGCCATGACCACAGCCAGCACCAGCGCAATGACCAGCAGAATAGCTGTCATACGAGTTTTGCACACACGTTTCAATTCCAAACGATACAGGTTCATTTTGCTTCCTCCATTTCCTCCGGGAACAGCCACAGATACAGATCTTCCAGCCGGGGCTGTGCCGGGACGCTGTCCGGCAGCTGCGGTGCATCCGCCAGATACCGCAATGTTACCGTTCCGTCCGGCTCGTTGCGCAGGTTCACCACCCGCAGCCGGTATTCCCACCGGGCAAGCTGTTCCATCGGGATATTTCCCTGCCAGACCTTAGCTTTGATCTGCTTTACCAGCCCTTCGGTGGTGTCCTGTGCAATGATTTTGCCAGCCTTCATCACGGCATTTTCGGCCGCAATGTATTCCACATCCGAAACGATATGCGTTGAAATGAGAACGATCCGTTCCTGCGCAAACTCCGACAGCAGATTGCGGAAGCGCACCCGTTCTCCGGGGTCCAGCCCTGCCGTGGGCTCATCTAGAATTAAAATTTCCGGGTCGTTGAGCAGTGCCTGTGCGATGCCTACCCGGCGCTTCATACCGCCGGAAAGCTTTATGATCTTTTTGCGGCGCACCTCAGTGAGGCTTACCCGCTCCAGCAGTGCGTCGATCTGCCGTGTAGCCTCTGTGCGCGGCAGACCCTTGAGTGCCGCCATATATTCCAGATAGTCCTGCACCGTGAATTCCGGGTAAAACCCGAATTCCTGCGGCAGATACCCCAGCTTTTCCCGGTAGGCCGCCCCAAGCGTCCCAATCTCCACCCCATCGCACAAAATCCGGCCACTGCTGGGCCGCAGAATGCCCGCCAACATCCGCATTAAGGTTGTTTTGCCTGCACCATTCGCCCCCAGCAGTCCCCACACACCCGGCGTGAGAGTGATGGACACATCATCCACCGCCGTTTTATCCCTGTATCGCTTTGTAATATTCTGAATTTTCAGTTCCATGACTTGCTCCTTTCAGCCTTCTGCAATATATTCTGACCGGGCGGCAAGCCGGATGCACTGCAACACCATACAGAGCACCAGCACGCCCGCCGCCAGTGGCAGACCTTTCGGCAGTTCCGATAATTGCACAAACCGCAGCAAACACAGCTGCCCTGCAAACAGCGGTACAGCCCCGGTCATCATCCATTCCGGGCGCACCCAGCGCAGCAGCAGAAGCAGCTCATTGTTTGCAGTCAGAAATGGCACGGTCAGCACCGCCAGCAGTTGCCCGATGCTCCATGGCACGGCTGCCCGCACATTGAGTACCAGCACTCCCAGCAGGATCGTTTCCCCCGCCAGCAGCAGCAAAAACCGCATCACCAGTGGACGACCGATTCCTGCATATGTGGCTTGTTCCAGCTCAAGCATCTTATATTGACTTGCCCGGTATAAAAACGGCAGACCGAGCAGGGCTGTCAGCATGGCAAGTGTGCTCAGACCAAACAGTGCATTGCGTAATGTCCATGCCTTCTCCCACAGGGCAAGTTCCCGACCCACACTGTACAACGCCAGTGCCGCCATTGCTTCCAGCGCCCAGACCTTCCAGCCCAGCAATTTGAACTGGCAGTGCAGCAAATCGCACCAACCACTCCGTTGTTTTACGACATGTTCCGCCCGGCAGCGGCGCAGCAGCGTTTTCGGTGCGGCTGTGTCCGGCTCTGCCGCAAGTGCTTTGGACAGTTCTTTTTCAAAGGCTCGATTCATCTCCAGTCCTCCTTTTCCAATTGCATTTTCAAGGTTTTCAATGCGGCACGCAGGCGGGACTGCACTGTGCGCAGGGGCAGACCTGTAATCTGCGCGATCTCCCGCAATTTAAGCTGTTGTGCGAACCGCAGCAATACCAGTTCCCGCTGTTCCGGCTCCAGCTGGGCCGTCAGCGCTCGCAGGTTTGCTTTCTCCTCTGCCGCAGCAAAGCCGCTTTCCTGATAGGCGGGTTCGCCCGGCAAGCTCTCCAGCGATATCTCTGTCCGCTCCATCGTACGGTTCAGATCGATGCAAATGTTTTTTGCGATTTTGTACAGAAAGGGACGGAATGCCCCCTGAAATCCACCACAGGAATCCAGCCAGCGCACCGCTTTCAAAAAGGTTTCCTGTGCTGCATCCTGCGCCTGCTGCTCGTCCGCTGTATGCCAACGGCAATAGTTCAGAATTTGTGGATAGTACGCTGTAATCAGAGTGTCCAGAGCACCCGTATCTCCGCTCTGCGCTTTCCGCAGCAATAATTCTGTCTGGATACGGTTCACCCCCTTCCTGTCTATTAAAACGTCCCATATCATCAAAATGATTTCTGTTTTTTCAAAAATTTCAAATAATTGCCTTTATTATGTTCTTATAGCTTTATTATAATAAAGAGCCTTGTGTTTTTCCTTGTCAAGAGGGCTGGCACCGTCCAGCCCTCTCTTTTTGGCAGTAGAAACGGCTGTGTGGTGGATGAGTGTAGACCTGCAAAGGGCTGCATCAAAAAGTGGATTCATGGCTCTGCAAACAAACAGCCGGAACTTTCCGCCGCAGAAGAAGCAACTGTGAAGAATATGGAAGTTTCCGCGCTTCCATCACAAAAAGACAGCTTCCTGTCACAAAACCACTTTGGGAAAAGCGGCTGTCCATGATAGAATGAAGAAAATACCATAATAAGGAGTTTTCTTTATGGCAGCTACTTCTCAAAAGCGCTCCGGCACCACCGACCTTACTGTGGGCAAGCCGCTGTTCCAGATCCTGCGGTTCGCGTTGCCGCTGGTGCTGGGCACCTTGTTCCAGCAGCTGTACAGCTTTGCGGACACCGTCATCGTAGGGCGGTGTCTGGGCACCGATGCGCTGGGCGCGGTAGGCACTACCTACTCCCTCAACTTTCTTATTCTGGGCTTTGTGCAGGGAGCCTGCGTGGGCTTTGGCATCCCGGCGGCAGAGACCTTTGGCGCAAAGGATAAGGACGGGCTGCAAAAATACCTGCTGAACGGCGCACTGCTCTGTCTGGTGCTGAGCGTGGTGTTTACGGTGCTTACCACCCTGATGGCGGGGCCGCTGCTCCGGCTCATCCATACGCCCGAGGAGCTGTACACCGATGCGGTGCTCTACATCCAGATCATTTTTCTGGGCATCCCGGCTACGGTGCTATACAACTACGCTTCCAGCGTGCTGCGGGCACTGGGGGATTCCCGGCACCCCTTTTACTTCCTGCTGGTCGCCAGCGTGGTGAACATTCTGCTGGACTATCTCTTCATCGTGCCGCTGGGCATGGGGGTGGACGGTGCCGCCATTGCCACCGTGCTCAGCCAGCTGCTCAGCGGCGGGCTGTGCGCTTACTGGTTCTTTGCCTGCACGGCAAAGCTGGAGGGGCTTTCCTTCCGGCAGCCGCGCACCCTGCTTTCGGCAGGGCACTGCAGGCGGCTGGCCTACATCGGCCTTCCCATGGGGTTTGAATACTCGGTCTCGGCCATCGGTGCAGTCATCATGCAGGACGCCATCAACCTGCTGGGCAGCACCGCTGTGGCAGCCCAGACCGCAGGCGAAAAGATCCGTCAGATGTTCACCCTGCCCATGGAGAGCGTAGGCATGGCCATGGCTACCTATGTGGGACAGAACCACGGCGCCCGCCGCACCGACCGCATCCGGCAGGGCATCAAGGACGGCTGCATGGTGCAGCTGCTCTACTGCGCCGTGGCATGGGGCGTGATCTTTTTCATCAAGCCCTACGCGGTGGGGCTGGTGCTGGGCGATGCCGACCCTGCCGTCACGGCGGGTGCCATCCAGTACCTCAGCGTCATGAGTATGCTGTTCTGTTTCCACGGCCTGCTGATGATCTTCCGCAACACCTTGCAGGGGCTTGGTTACAGCGTGCTGGCCATCGTTTCCGGCGTGGGCGAGCTCATTGGCCGCAGCCTTGGCGGCGTGCTGGCAGTAAAGACCGGCCTTGGGTATCTGGGCATCTGCCTTTCCAATCCCTTTGCATGGGGTTTGGCGATGTTCTACTGCCTGTTCATGGTCTGCCGCATCCTCCGACGGGAGACGCAGGTCGAAGCCTGAAACCTATAAAAAACACGATGACCCGTGGGGAACTCCCCACGGGTCATCGTGTTTTTGAAGAAGAATTAAAGAAGATTGGAGATGGCTTTTTAGTCCTCTGCCATACCAATGAGGTCAAACTTTTCGGTGGAGACAGTCACTGTAAAGTCCTTCTTGGCAGGCTTTGCAAACTTGACCCAGATGGTGCGGTCGGGCAGGTTATAGTACCAGCCGGACTCTGCGGCCTCCCAGCCGTCGCGGACGATGTACTGAGGAAGCTGCTGCCCATCCACGCTGGCCCAGAGCGCACCCTTTTTCTTGCTGACCAGCTTCAGGGTCATGCGCTCCACGGGAGATTCGTAGCTGCCCTCGGTGGCAAAGCGGATGTCGGTGCGGTCGCCGGCCTTGACGGTGATGGTGGTCTTGGCGTAAACGCCGTTTTTGTAGTCCTCGGTGTGGCCGTCGTCATCGTACAGCACAAAGCTGGTGTCGGTCTCGGCAGCGACCAGCAGGTCGATCTGGCGCATGGTGTCCTTGAGGATGTGCTTGACGTCCTCGGTGGTCACCACAACGGCAGAGCCGCGCAGGAACATGGGGATGCTTGCCAGCGTGACCGGAACCTCGATGGTCTGGCCGCCCTCGTATGCGCGCAGATTATCGTTCATATCGTACCAGGTGCAGCCTGCGGGCAGGTAGACGGTGCGGGTAGTGGCACCCTTTTCCACCACATTCGCCACCAGAATGCTCTTGCCGAACATAAAGGTCAGGTTCTTGTCGGTGTAGCACTTGGGGTCGTCCGGGAACTCAAGGAACAGCGGACGCCATGCCGGCATACCGTTCTGGTTGGACTCGTACATCAGGGAGTACAGGGTGGGCATCAGACGGTAGCGCAGCTGGTAGGCTGCACGGATGTAGGGCAGGTTCTCCTCGTACATCCACGGCTGGGTAACGGTGTTATCGTTGTTGGCGGAGTTCAGGCAGAAACGGGGCTGGAAGATGCCGTTCTGCAGCCAGCGGAGCAGCAGTTCTGCTTCGGGTGCGGGGCCAGCAAAGCCGCCGATATCACAGCCCATGTTGGAGCAGCCGGACAGACCCATGCCCAGAATGGTGGCAATGTTGAACTTGACGGTGCGCCAGTCGGTCAGGTTATCGCCGCCCCACACCTGTGCGTAGCGCTGGATACCGGCGTAGCCTGCGCGGTTGATGATGTAGGGGCGCTCGCCGGGGTACACATCTGCCAGCGCCTGCTTGGCGGTGTAGGCCATCAGGTTGGAGTGCAGGATCTTCAGCTCTGCCATGGTGCCCTTTTTGCCCTCAAAGTCGCACTGGGCGTCGCGATCCTCCACGCCGTCCATCTCGCAGTTGTCGTTCCAGACGGTCTTGGTGCCCTTTTTGAGGATGTTCTCCTCCAGCAGCTGCTTCCAAGTGTTGCGGCCATTGGGGCCGGTGAAGTCGAAGAAGCGTCCCTCGCCGCCCCACCAGCGGCCATAGTACGGTGCCTTGCCGTCCGGGGTCTTGATAAAGACATCGTTCTTTTCAAACAGGTCGATGTAGGGGTGGTGCTTCAGGATGCCGGGCTTCAGGTTGGGGATCACGTTGATGCCCCGGGCGTTCATGTTCTCAAAGAACTTTTCCGGATCCGGGAAGCGCTTGTGGTTCCAGTTGAACACATAGCGCAGGTTGTCCTTTTCGCCGCTGGAATAGCCGGAGGCCAGCCAGAAGTTGTCGATGAGGATGCCCTCTTTTTCGTGCTTGTCGATGACCTTGTAGATCTCCTCATCGCAGTTCTTTTCCAGCTCGGCGTAGTACATGGTGGAGGCGCAGTAGCCCAGAGACTGCTTGGTGGGCAGGGCGCTGCGGCCGGTCAGCAGGGTGTACTCGTTCAGGATCTCCGGCAGGGTCTCACCGGCCAGCAGGAACAGGTCGATGTCGCCGCCGTCGGTCTGGTAGTAGCAGTAGCGCTCCCAGTAGCCGGACAGCTCCTCGCCAAGGTCGAACACGCAGTCGTAGGAGTTGTGGTAGAACAGACCCACAGGGCGCAGGTCGTGCTCATTTACCCGGATGTAGAAGGGAATGTGCTTGTACATCGGGTCGCCGGTCTCGGGGTCGTGGCCGATGGCATCCTTGGGGGACATCCGCAGGCGGCGTCCCTTTTTGTCCAGATGGCCGGTCTTTTCGCCAAAGCCGTAGAAGTGGTCGTATTCCCGATCCACCTTGGAGAAGTGGCTCAGACGGCCGATCTGATCTTTCTCAAAGGCGCGCTCCCGCAGATCCTGATAGATCAGCTTGCCGGACTTATCGAACAACTCAAAGTGGAAGGGCTTTTTGAACAGCTTCAAAGTCAGGTGTGCGGTCTCAAAGGTCAGAGCCTTATCGTCCTCGGCGCAGGGGACATCCAGCGCGGTGATGCGAGTGCGCTCGTCCTTGAGCAGGGTGTCCATCCGGTCTTCCCACGCGGTGGTCACCAGCGTGTAGGACTCCTCCTCCATGGGGGTGCCCTTGTCGAAGTGCACCCGGATGCGGATGATATCGTCTGTCATGAAAATCAGCTTCACATCGGCAGCATCGCCGTGGATGAGGTAGCCGTTTTCGGTCTTTTCAAAGGATTCAAAACTACGCAGCAGCATAAGAGGTTCCTCCGTACAGTGTTACATACCGATCAGGTCGAACTGTTCAAACGAAACAGTCAACTCGTGATCCTTGGCGGGGTTTGCATACTTGACCTCGACAGCCTTTTTGCTCTGGCTGTAATACCAGCCCTCGGCAGCGGCGTCGAACTTGCGGCGGTTGAGGAAGTGCTCGATCTTGCGGCCATCCAGCGTGACCCAGAAGGGGCTCTTTTCCTTGGCGATCATCTCCACCTTGATGGTCTCCACGGTGTCCTTGTAGCTGCCCTCGGAGGCAAAGTTCATGGTCACCCGCTCGCCTGCGGTGGTGGTGATGGTGGTCTTGCGGTACACGCCGCTCTTGAAATCGTTGGTGATGCCGTCGTCATCGTACAGGGTCGTTGTGGTGGTGCCCTTGGGTGCTACGATGAGGTGCAGGGCGGTGGTGTGGTCGCCCTCCATGGTCATCAGCTGGTTGTCTGCCATGGCAATGACTGCGCCCTCACGGACGAACATGGGGATGGTAGCCATGGTGACAGGCACCTCGATGGTCTGGCCGCCCTCGTAGCAGCGGAACTTATCGTTCCAGTCATACCACTTGCAGCCTGCGGGCAGATAGACGGTGCGGGTCTTGGCACCCTCTTCCAGAACGTTGGCCACCAGAATGTCCCGGCCGAACAGGAACTCGAAGCTCTCCTCCCATGCCTTGGGGTCGTTCTGGAAGTCGTAGACCAAAGCGCGCATGATGGGCGCACCGGTCTGGCTGGCCTCGTACTCGGCGCTGTAAAGATAGGGAGTAAAGCGGTAACGCAGCAGGATGGCGTCCCGGATGGTGTCCGCAGACTCCCGGAACATCCACGGCTCGGTGACGGTGTTATCGTTAGAGGCAGAGTGGATGGAGAAGCGAGCCTGGAAGATGCCGTTCTGCACCCAGCGCACGAACAGCTCCTCGGTGGGTGCGGGGCCGGCAAAGCCGCCGATGTCCGCGCCCTCGTTGGGCTGGCCGGACAGACCCATGCCGGTGATGATGGGGATATTGTACTTCAGGCTCTTCCAGCTGGTGTAGTTGTCGCCGCACCAGGTCTGGGCGTAGCGCTGGATACCGGCGCTGCCGCTGCGGCAGACCATGTAGGGGCGTGCCTTGGCGTTGTGCTCCACTACGGCATCGGCACCCACCTTGCACATCAGGGTGCTCATAAGGGGTTTCAGTTGGCCGATGGTGCCGCCCTTGCCGTCAAAATCGCAGGTGCAGTCCTTGTCCATCAGGCTGTCGTACTCACAGTTGTCGTTCCAGACGGAATCGGTGCCCACGGCGATGATGGACTCGGTGAGGTACTTTTTCCAGGCTGTACGGCCTTCGGGCTTGGTGAAGTCCCAGAATGCGCCGTCGCCGCCCCACCATTTGCCGACACCGTAGGTCTCAGGGTTCTTGCTGTCCTTCACGAATACGTCATCTGCGTTGAACTCGTCGAAACGGGGGTTGCACAGCAGGACACCCGGCTTGACGTTGGGCACGTTCTGGGCATGCTTTTCGTTCATGGCGTGGAAGTAGGCGCTGGGGTCCTTGAAGCGGTCGGTGTTCCATGTAAAGACGCAGCGCTTGTTGTTCTGGCTGGTATAGCCGCTGGACAGGTGGAAGCCATCGATGGGGAAGCCCTCTTCCTTGATGGTGTCGATAAAGCCCAGCACGGCGTCATCGCTGTCCTTTTCCAGCTCGGGGTAGTACATGCTGGAGCCCTGATAGCCCAGTGCACGTTTGGGCAGCAGTGCCGGACGGCCGGTCAGCAGGGTGTAGTTGTCCACGATGCGGGCAATGGTGTCGCCGCCGATCAGGAAGCAGTCCAGATCGCCGCCGTCTGCCTGAAAATAGGTGTAGCGGGGCCAGTAGTTGCTCTTTTCGCAGCCCATGTTGAACACGGACTCGTAGAAGTTGTGGTAGAACACGCCCACAGCCTTGTGGGTGTCACGGTCCAGACGGATGTAGAAGGGGATGTGCTTGTAGAGGGTATCCATCTTCTCGGCGTCGTAGCCCATGGCGTCGGTGGCGCGCTCCCGCTGGAAGGTCTTGTTCTTATCCAGCAGGCCGGTCTTTTCGCCAAAGCCGTAGAAGCAGTCGTCCTCCTTCATCCGGCTGTAAGCCACCACACGGTTGTTGGCGTCTTTGACGAAGGGGTTGCCGGGCAGGGTGCTGTACAGCTCGGAGCCATCGGCAGCCAGCAGCTTGAAGTTGATGGGGTCCTTGTCCACCACCAGCGTCACCTTGCCGGTGGCAAAGGTGAGGGTGCTGTCGTCCTCGGTGAGCTCGGCGGCAAAGGGTTCCACACGGGTGCGCTCACCCTTGAACAGCTCGTCCATCCGATCCTCCCATGCGGTGGTCATCAGGACGTAGGACTCCTCTGCCAGCTCATGGTCAAAGCTTGCGCGGACGCGGACAATCTCATCGGTCACAAAGCAGACCTTGATATCAGCGTTATCAGTATGCAGCAGGAAAGCGCCGTCTTTGCGCTCCATGCCGGTAAAACGGGAGCAGATCTCCATAGTTTTTATTCCTCTCGTTGGATTTTGATAAAAAATGCCCCCATTCCCCCTCAGATGCAGGATATCTTCAGAGAAATGGGGGCAACGTATTCGTTGCTTTACCCGGAACAGTCAGGGCTTAGAACGTCCAGCCAAGGCTGGGCACCAGACCGCACAGGTACGGGACGCACAGCGCAATGGCAGGGATGAAGGTGACAAGGAACAGTGCCACGACCATGGCGGCGAACAGCGGCACGATATACTTGGTAACGCCTTCGATCTTGACCTTGCCGACACCGCAGCCCACGAACAGGCAGGAACCGACCGGCGGGGTGACCGAGCCGATGCCCAGGTTCATGATGAGCATGATGCCGAACTGCACATCGCTCATGCCGATGCTACGGGTGATGGGCAGGAAGATGGGGGTGAAGATCAAGACAGCCGGGGTCAGATCCAGGAACATACCCATGACCAGCAGGAACACGTTCATGATCAGCAGGATGACGTAGCGGTTGCTGGAAACGCTCATCAGTGCGTTGCTGATAGCGGCAGGGATGCCGGAGTAGCTCATGACGTAGGACATGATGGAGGAAGCGGCGATCAGGAACAGGATGGTAGCGCTGCTCTCCATGGTGTCTGCCAGCAGATTGTAGAAGCTCTTGAAGGTCATCTCCTTGTACAGGATGGACAGCAGGCCGCAGTACAGGCAAAGCACCACACCGGCCTCGGTAGCGGTGAAGAAGCCTGCCAGAATGCCGCCCATGACAATGATGACGGCCAGCAGAGAGGGCACTGCATCAATGATGATCTTGACGGCGGGGTCGGGGTCCTTGACGGCGGAGGACTTATAGCCCTTCTTGACGGCGATGAACACAGCCAGACCAGCCACGCACAGACCCATCAGGATGCCGGGCAGGTAGCCGCCCATGAACAGAGCGGCCACAGAGACGCCGCCGGCGGTGATGGAGTAAAGGATCAGCGGGCCGGACGGGGGGATCAGGATGCCGGTGGGGGCAGAGCAGATGTTGACGGCTGCGGAGTAGTTGGGGTCGTAGCCCTCATCCAGCTCCAGCGGAGCCATGATGGAACCCATGGCAGAGGTAGCTGCCACGGAGGAACCGGAAACGGCACCGAAGAACATATTGGCCAGAACGTTGGTGGCAGCCAGATAGCCGGGCATCTTGCCCACAGCCAGACGTGCCAGACGGACAAGGCGCTTTGCAATGCCGCCCTTGTTCATGATGTTGCCGCCCAGAGAGAAGAAGGGCAGCGCCAGCAGAGAGAAGGAGTCAATGCCCGAGAAGCAGCGCTGTGCGGCGGTCAGGGCAAAAATTGCGGGATCCATACTGAACAGTGCCGTGAAGATGGATGCAATGCCAATGCCTGCCGAGATGGGCACACCGGCCAGCAGCATGACAAAGAAGGAACCGAACAGCAGTAACGTAGCCTGTGCAACCATTATGCGTTTTCTCCTTTCTTTTCCTTACGCTCCGCGAAGAGCTGTACATACTTCAGCGCGCGAGCCAGAATGATGAACACGCCGGAGATCGGCAGGATGGAATACAGGAACTTGAAGGGGATGCGCATGACCGAGGAAACGTTGGTGGCGTTTGCAGTCAGCTTCCAGCCGCCGTAAACAAAGACGTAGCCCACAAAGAACACGATAGCGGCCTCGATGAACACGCTGAGCACAACGTTGAACGCACCCTTTGCGCGGCCCTTGACCAGATCCAGTGCCAGATGCTTATCCTTGTAGAAGCAGTAGGCGGAACCGATCATGGAAGCCCAGATCAGGACATAGCGCAGAAACTCGTCCGTCACAGTGGAGGGGTTGCGCAGGATCCAGCGGGTAAAGATCTGCCAAGTGCCGCCTGCCAGCAGGGCGAACATTGCCACTGCCATGAGGAAGCGCATGACATTATCCAGAATTTTATCCAGTTTTTTCACAAGATCATCTCCTTGAACTCATTACCTCCCGCGCAGCTGCGGGCAGCATCGTGCGCCGCCCGCAGCTTGGGAGATAAGAATGGAAAGCAATGCGTTGGCGTTTAGGCCATTGCGCGGATTTCTTCCACGACCGCGTAGGTGGTGGGGTTAGAGGTCTTGAGGTTGTCGTAGATGGGCTGCACAGCGGCCTGGAATGCGGCGATGTCCACATCCTTGACCAGCTCGACGCCGTTCTGGTTCACAGCCTTGTCCAGCACCTCGTCCTCGAACTTCTTCCAAGCGTCCTTGTACTCCTCGGTAGCGGTAGCAGCGCACTCGGACACGATGGACTTCTGCTCGTCAGAGAACTTGTTCCACACGCTGGAAGCGATGACCACCATATCGGGGATGCGGGTGTGCTCGTCGAAGCAGTAGTACTTGGTCACGTCGCCGTGGTCGCGCAGTGCGGTGACATTGTTCTCGGCACCGTCGATGACGCCCTGCTGCATACCGGTGTAGATATCGCTGTAGCCCATAACGGTAGCGGAGCCGCCCAGGCAGTTCATCATGTCGATAGCCATCTGGCTGTCCATGGTGCGGATCTTCAGACCCTTCAGGTCAGCCGGGGTGCGGATGGCGGTAGCCTTGGTGTAGAAAGAACGTGCACCGGAATCCAGCCAGGTCAGGCCGCGGAAGCCCTGATCGTCGGTGGACTCAAAGACTGCCTTTGCGGAGTCGCTGTCCATGTAGCTGTAGTAGTGTGCCTGATCGTTGAACACATAAGGCACGGAGAAGGCGTTGTACTTCTCGCTGAAGTTGCCCAGCGTGGAAGCGGAAACCTTTGCCATATCCAGTGCGCCTGCCTGGATCTGGGAGATCATGTCAGCCTCGCTGCCCAGGGTGCCGTTGGGGATGATCTGGATGTTGATGCTGCCGCCGGTCTTTTCCTTGACCTGCTCTGCAAAGCTGGTCAGCTGGATGTGCACAGCGTGATCCTCGGCCAGATTGTGGCCCAGCTTCAGGTTGAAGCTGCCGCCAGCGGCGGCAGAAGCTGCGCCGGAACCGGCAGTGCTGCCGGAGGAACCGCCGCAAGCGGTGAGCAGGGCAGATGCACCAGCAACTGCCATGGCCTGTACGAACTGTCTGCGAGTGATTTTCATAGTGTCTTTCCTTCCTTATCTTGTTTTATCGTATCCCACGATCACAGCCAACCGGCTGTGAAACAGCATAATTGCGGTGCAGCGCTCAGGACGCGCTGCGCTGAAAGCGGTCCTTTCCCATCTGGATCAGGTCTTTCAGGTTGAGCCCCCACAGGCTCTTGGAGCGCTGCCAGTCCTTGCCGGTCTCCTTGGCAAGCACCTTTGCGAACCGCTCCGGGTTTGCCGGCAGCAGGCTGCCCTTGGGGATCATCACGGCCATCTGACGGCTCTGGAAGATGTAGAAATACTGGTCATCCTCCACCAGCCGGTCGATCTTTGCAAAGGGGATGTGCGCACCGTTTTCCACGTCCACGCCGTTATCGTTGACCCGGCAGCTCACGGTAGTTTCCGCACCGCCCCGCTGCATGATGACACCCTCTGCCGCCACCCGGCTCAAAAAGTCCGGCATGGCGAACATGGCACAGCCCACCAGCAGGCAGAGCACTTTGACAACGGTAGGAATGGCGGTGAACAGCGCCGCCATCACCAGCACAAAGGCCGCTGCAAGCCACAGCAGATGCCGCAGCCCCTCGTAGGTGTAGAACTCTGTGCGGAACATCCGGCGGATGGTCTCATCGTTAAAGACCACTTTGGCTTCAAAATGATTTTTTGAGGTCTGCATGGACGGGCTCCTTTCGGATGGTCACGAAATGCAACCAATACATTTGTTAACTAGCACAAAAATATTGAAACGCCTTTGTGCATTTGGTCAATCTCGTCTTCTTGCGCCATTATCATACTAAAAATTCCGCCGCTTTTCCGCAGATTTTGTGATTTAAATGTTGCAAAATGTGATATGTACTGATATACTAGGGCAAAAAAGGACGTAAAAGAATGATTCTTATTTTTTTAACAAGGAACAGGAGTGGCTATGGGCATCGAACGTGTCTCGCATTATATCGATAATGTCCTTACGGAAGCACAGGCGCGGATGGGGCTGCGCGACACCCGGCTTCTGGTCACATGGTACACGAACCGGGAAAACAAGCAGTCTGTGGTGCACTCCCACCCGTACCACGAGCTGGTGCTCCCCATCGGCGGCAGCACGGTACGCTACTCGGTGGACGGTAGCGTGTATCTGGTCCATGTGGGGGAGCTGATCTACTTTCCCTCTCAGGTCTACCACTCCGGCAACTTCAACATTGATGACGACCAGTCGGATCGTCTGGTCGTCCAGATCGATGACGCCCTCTGGCAGGCCACCCGCCGGCGCGTGAACCTGAAAAACACAGGCTGGCTGCAGCAGCTCACCGTGCTGGACAGCGAAGCCTGCCGTAAGTGGGATTTTGCGGGGCTTTTCGTCCGTATGGGGCAAAGTCTGGAGCTGCCGGGCTCTATCCGGGACACCGTTTTTGAGGCGCAGGTCTCTGAAATGATGCTGCTCATCACGCAGGCCACCGGCAGCGGACAGACCGCTGCCCCCAGCAGCACCAGTGTACTGGTCGCGCGCGCGGTGGCCTACCTGCAGGCGCATTATCAGGACCCGACCCTTACCACCGCGCAGCTGGCGCAGGAACTTTACGCCAGCCGGGAGCACCTTTCCCGCGCGTTCAAGGAGTGCACCATGGAGAGCATCCACAACTACCTGACCTATCTGCGGATGCAGCACTGCCGCAAGGCGCTGGAGGAGGGCGTTTCCGTCCTGAACGCCTGCACCGAGAGCGGCTTTCCGGATTACAGCAGCTTTCTGAAAACCTTCCGCCGCCTGTACGGCATTACCCCCGCCGAATACCGTGCACAGCACCGGACGATGACGCATTAAAAGCTGTGGCAAGAGGATACGAAAATTTTTTCGCAAAAAGGGTTGACATTCTGCCCGGCCTATGGTATTATACTTGAGCAGTCAGCGAGAACCGCTGAAAAGCAGAAAAGTAAATATCGCGGGGTGGAGCAGTCTGGTAGCTCGTCGGGCTCATAACCCGAAGGTCGTTGGTTCAAATCCGGCCCCCGCAACCACCAAGCAGGTTGAATTTTTTAAATTCAACCTGCTTTTTTGTGTTCACATCAAAGTGGGAAGCACCGCCGCTGTTGCACATTGTGCAGCGTGAACAGTGTAGAATATTATTATAACTTTTTATATTTGATCAGTGTGTAAAAAGAAACTATTCTACGTCAAATGTTCACATCGTGCGGGTTGAACATTGTGGGTACGGAATGCGGCGTTTCCGGGTCTGAATGCCCACATTGTTCAAAACTCTGTGGGTCATAGGCGCAGGCCGCTGCGCTTGAACAGTGTAGCCCGCTGCGGGCAGCGGAGCCGAAGTAGGATGTGTTTGTCATGCGTTTATCATACTGGTTTTGCTTTGGAAGAGTTAGAAGATCTTCAAGGTAAAAACGGTCATTTTTGCGATTTTGCGCGATTCCGTCTGCACTGCATCCAGAAGATATCGTGCTTGTTGTCCGGCAAAAAGCGTAAAACTTTCCCATTTTATAATAAGAACGTTCTGGCAAAGACCGTCTTTTTCTGTTATACTCTAGCCAATGAATACAGCTGTAACAGGAGGATGTTATGGAAAAGAACGTACTGAACACCGATCTCACCGGCAAGGTAGCCGTTGTCACCGGCGCAAGCGGCACGCTGTGCTCCATTTTTGCCAAGGCGCTGGCACGGGCGGGCGCAAAGGTGGCGCTGCTGGGCCGCAACATGGATAAGCTCAAGGAGCTTGCGGACGAGATCGAAGCCGAGGGCGGCATTGCCAAGGGCTACACCTGCAATGTGATGAACAAGGCCAACTGCCTGCAGGTAGCAGAGGATGTGCTGGCAGACCTTGGCCCCTGCGATATTCTTGTGAACGGTGCAGGCGGCAACAACGCCCGCGCCAACACGGACAAGGAATATTTTGAGATGGGCGATCTGGAAAGTGACACCGTTACCTTTTTTGATCTGGACGAGAGCGGCGTGGAGATGGTGTTCAACCTGAACTTCATTGGCACGTTGCTGCCCACGCAGGCCTTTGCCCGTCAGATGGTAGGCCGCGAGGGCTGCAACATCCTGAACATTTCCAGCATGAACGCCTACCTGCCCCTGACCAAGATCCCTGCCTACTCCGGCTCCAAGGCTGCTGTGACCAACTTTACCCAGTGGCTGGCGGTGCACTTCAGCAAGGTGGGCATCCGGGTCAACGCCATCGCCCCGGGCTTCTTTGCCAGCGAGCAGAACGCAAAGCTGCTCTTCAACGAGGACGGCACCCCTACCGAGCGCACCAAAAAGATCCTTGCCGCCACCCCCATGGGACATTTCGGCGACAGCGAAAAAGACCTTGTGGGCGCACTGCTGTTCCTGTTGAACAATGATGCAGCCGGTTTCATTACCGGCATCTGCCTGCCGGTGGACGGCGGCTTCTCGGCTTATTCCGGTGTGTAATAAGTGCCGTAAAATATACAAAACCACCCCTGCCTCCCGGTGCAGCAGCCCGGCGGGACAGGGGTGGTTTTTTCAACGGGGTTGAACAAAAGGCTTCCCCCAGCCGGGGGGAAGCCTTTATGCGGAAAATGGATTTCTACGGGAGTTACTTCTTCGGGTGCTTTTTACGCCATGCAAGTGCAAGGGCGACTGCGGCGCACGCCAGCACTGCCAGCGGCCAGACGGAAGCCAGCGCTACTACCAGCTGCTGCAAGCCGTTCACAAAATTGCCCCAGCCAGCGGTAAAGGCGGAGCCGATGCGGGAGAAAAAGCTTTCGTTGGCGGGTGTGTAGGTCTGCACCTCGTTCAGGTCGATATACACGGTGCATTGCTGCACCTGATCGCTGTACCAGTCCAGCTGGCTCTGCCAGCTTTCGATCTGGGACTGCACCTCGGTGAGGGAGTCCTCGATCTGCAACAGATCCGAAAGAGTTTTGGCTTGGTCCTGCAATTGCTGTAAGCGGGTGCGCTGTGCCTGCAGGTTAGAAAGCCGCGCGGACACGTCCATATACTGTGTAGTCACATCATCGGCCTGCTGGCTGCGATAGGTCACATTGCCGGCAGCGGCAACAGCGTCCAAAAAACTCTGGTAGTTGGCCTGCGGTACCCGGTAGGTCAGGCTTACAGAGCGGCTGGAACCGGTGCGCGTGTACTCGCTGCTGGATTCCAGATAGCCGCCCGCCTCGGCAAGAGCGCTGTCCAGCGCACTGCGGGCAGCCTCGTAGTCCTTGCTTTCCAGTGTCAGGTTGGCGGTGTAGATGATCTTGGCACTGTCCACCGCAGGGGCAGCAGCCTCGGCGCTGCCGGTGCCGCTGTATTCCGTTTCCAGAGAGCGGTCGTCTGCCTCCAGACTGTAATTCACCGCCTCGGGGGTGCTGTCCAGCGCGGCATGCTGGAGATCAAACCCGCCCGCTGCCACAGAAGCAGCGGAGCTGTCGGCAGCGCCTTCGGCTGCGTACAGGGCGGGCGCGCTGCTTTTGGCGCTGCCCATCCCGATGCCCAGATGCAGGGTGCTATAACCCAGCACGCACACGGCCAGACAGGCAGCCAGCGTGCCCAGCTGCTTTACCGGGAAGTGGATGGGCTTTTTCTTTTTGGTTTCGGTATTCAGGGGTGCTGCGGTCTGCGGGGCGGGGGCGGCCATCATGGGCTCAGCCTTTTCCTCCGCAGTCAGGGTGTCGGTCATGGCCAGCAGTTTTGCCTTCAGATCGTCTGGGGCAGTCAGGTCATCGACCTCCATCTTATATTCATACCACCTCATCTTCGATCTCCTCCTTCAGCATCGTATGTAACTGTGCCCGTGCGCGCCGCAGCCAGCTTAGTACCGTGTTTGTGGGCACCGCCATCATCCGCCCGATCTCTGCCGCAGTGTATCCTTCGTAGTAGTGCAGATAGATGACGTTGCGGTAGTTTTCCGGCAGGGTGCGGATGGCATCCAGCACGCTGCCGTCCTCCGCAAGGACATCAGGGGCGGGCAGGTTCTCGTCCAGTTCGGTGTCCTTTTGATGGGCGGCGCGGGTCAGGTCCCGGCAGCGGTTGATGGCCACCCGCAGCAGCCATGCTTTGAGATGCTCCTCACTCTCAAAGATGCCGTTGTAGTGCAGCAGTTTTTCAAACACATCCTGCACCACATCCTCAGCATCGGCTGTGCAGCGGCAATTATGCACCGCAGTGCGGTAGACGGTGTCGCTGTAACGCTGCACCGCCAAGGTAAATACTTCGTTTCTGGTCAGCTGTCCCATTGTTATAAACTCTCCTTGGATGCCCGGAAGCGGGCTTCTCGATGGAATGTTTGTGGTTCTCACGGGGACGTTCACTTGATATACGGCTCAGCATCCCCGATTATTGCAGAACAAAACCCGGTTCCTTCCATTTTTTGTGTGCCGGACGCACCGGACCGCAAGGCACGTCCACGTTCTCCGACAGAGGTTGGATATCCTGCCGGTTTACCGGTCAGTATACCACGAAATCGCAAAAAAGTAAAAGAGGAGACCCTGAGTAAAAAACTAAGAATGTGTTTGTCGCACTCCGCAGAGTGCGACAAACACGAATATAAATAATAGTCTTTCCGCTGAATATGGCCAGAGCAACGCGGAGGCCATTTAAATCGTCTCATGGACAAGGAATTACTGCACACGGGAATGTACGGCGGTTCCTTCATTATTTATAGACCCTTTGCAGCAGCGCCAGCCGCTCGGAGAGAAAGGTCTCTGCCTTGGGGTGATGCAGCCAGCATTTACCGTCAGCGCTGTGCACCAGTTTCTGCGCCAGTGCGGCGGGGGCAGTGTCGATGGCCATTACGTCCTGCATGGTCAGTTGCAGGGTGAGCGCCGCCGGAACATCCGGCAGCGGCGGCAGCGGGTCCTCCCACACAAAGGGCGGCAGCAGCTGCACCGCCACGGTCAGGCGGGTGCACTCCTCGGTCAGCAAAAGGGCGGCAGGGGTGCCGTCCGGCTGCACCTGCAAGCTGCTGTATAAAAGCTGCATCCGGGCAGGGGAGAGCAGCCGGGTCAGGCCATCTGCCGGAGCTGCCGCAAGCTGCAGATACCCGGCGGCCTCCTCCCGGTAGATGCGCCGGGCGGGGGCGTGCAGCCCTGCGTACAGGGCGGGCAGCATAAAGCTGCCGCTTTTTTCCAGCGCCTGCTGTGCCAGCAGATAGAACTCGGTCAGCGGGTACGCCGCGTCCGGCTGCGGCATCCCGAAATCTGGCCGCGATACATGACCTCCACCCATGGGAACCTCCGTGTTTTTCTTGACATTTCGTGCAAAATGGGCTATACTGCAAATAGAAAGGGTGCTGGCTGCAAGGGTCAGTTTCCTTCGGCTAAGTAGTCAATAAGAATGACCGCTCAGTGTTTGCGAGACTGTGGGCGGTCATTTCTTATTGTTATGGATCTCCTGAAAGATCGCCCATGAGATTTTAAACGTGATTCCCACTGTACCGCCGATGACGACAAGCAGTTGCAGAACATCGTTCAATACCATGACGCATCCCCCCTTTCGCATTTGCGTCCGGGGGAACCGAGCAATAAGGTTTCACAGCCCCCGGACACTTGCCGGAGGACGTTAGACCACCTTTTTATGCAGACAGCACCCGCCGCCGTTTCCGGCGGCATTTTTATTTTAACATACTTTCCACAGTAATACAATCAAAATTCTGATTGTAAACCCTTTGCAAACTTTTCCGTTGACCTGCGGCGCACCGGTGCGGTATACTCGGGCACAGATGCCTTGCAAAACGAAAAAACAGAGGGGAAAACCGACTATGAAAGACAAAAAACTTACTACCTATCAGATGGCTGTCACCGCTGTGATGGCTGCCGTGCTGTGCGTGCTGGGCCCGCTGACCGTGCCCATCGGAGCCGTGCCCATCTCGCTGGCAAACTTTGTTATCTGCCTGACCGCATGGCTGCTGGGGCCGAAGTTCGGTACCCTGAGCGTGGTCATCTATCTGGCGCTGGGCGCCATCGGCATTCCGGTGTTCTCCGGCTATGGTGCCGGCCTTGCCAAGCTGGCAGGCCCTACCGGCGGCTATCTGGTGGGCTATCTGCTGCTGGCCTTCATCGGCGGTATGTTCATTGAAAAGAGCAAGGGCAACCCGGTGGTTTCCGCTGTGGGTCTGGTGCTGGGCGATGCTGCCTGCTATGTGCTGGGCACGGCATGGTTCGTGTTCCAGATGCAGTGCGAGCTGGGTTATGCGCTGACCGTCTGCGTCTACCCCTTTATTGCGCTGGATCTGGGCAAGATCGTGGTGTCCTGCATCGTGGGTGCGCTGTTGCGTAAGCGCCTGACGCAGGCAGGCGTGCTGAAACTGCAGAATGCAGTTTCGGAATGATCGCTGAGTGGAAAATTATTTTTAGATAGAATAAGCCCGGAAGGTCTGCGAACCTTCCGGGCTTATCTCTTTATTCCTGATATCCCAAGGTGGCTGCCATGACCGCCTTGATAGTGTGCATCCGGTTCTCGGCTTCGTCAAACACGATGCTCTGGGGGCCTTCGAACACCTCGTCGGTCACCTCCATGGCGTCGCGGCCAAAGCGCTCGCCCATCTCCTTGCCCACGGTGGTCTTGTGGTCGTGGTAGGCGGGCAGACAGTGCATAAATACTGCATCCGGGCCTGCAATATTCATAAGATCCTGATTGATCTGATAGGGGGCCAGATCGTGGATGCGCTCTGCCCACACCTCAACCGGCTCGCCCATGGACACCCACACATCGGTGTACAGCACGTCCGCGCCCTTTGCTGCCTTGACGGGGTCCTCCTCAAAGGAGAGAGTAGCCCCGGTCTGGGCAGCAATGGCCTGACACTGTTCCACCAGCGCGGGGTCGGGCTGGTACTTTTTGGGGGCGCAGGCGGTAAAGTGCAGGCCCATCTTGGCGCAGCCCACCATCAGGCTGTTGCCCATGTTGTAGCGGGCGTCCCCAAAGTAAACAAAGTGGATGCCCTTCAAATGACCGAAATGCTCCTGAATGGTAAGGAAATCGGCTAAGATCTGGGTGGGGTGGAACTCGTTGGTCAGGCCGTTCCACACCGGAACACCGGCGAAGTGCGCCAGCTCTTCCACGATTTGCTGACCGTAGCCGCGGTACTCGATGCCGTCAAACATCCGTCCCAGCACCCGGGCGGTATCGGCGATGGACTCCTTTTTGCCGATCTGGCTGCCGGAGGGGTCCAGATAGGTCACTTCCATGCCCAGATCGTGGGCGGCTACCTCAAAGCTGCAGCGGGTGCGGGTGGAGGTCTTTTCAAAGATCAGGGCAATATTTTTGCCCCGCAGCTGGTCGTGACGGATACCGGCCTTCTTTTTGGCTTTCAGGTCAGCGGCCAGCTCCAGCAGCTGCCCGATCTCGGCGGGGGTGTAGTCCAATAGCTTCAAAAAGCTGCGATTTTTCAGTTCCATTGTATATTTCCCTCTCTATGCAAGAACCGTTGAATATTTATTCAAGCTGTGATTCTATTATAATACGTTGTATCGGGAAGGTCAAGAGGGAACATTCGTGCTTGTCTTGACAAAGAACGCACAGAAGGCTATACTATAAACAGAAGGACGCTGACTGCACAGGTCAGCTTTCCGTCCCGTATTAGTCAAAAGATTGACCGCTCAGGCTGGAACTCTGGAGGCGGTCAATCTTTTTTGTTGTCATTTTTCTTCTGCGAGTTCTTATCCATGACCTCGACGGTCAGACGGACTACTTCCAAAATCAGTCCCAACAGGGTGAGAATGACCATGAGAAGATTCAAAACTTCTGTCAGATTCAAACGATATCCCTCCCTTCGCCTTCAAGGCGCAGGGAAGTTTTCTTCAAAAAAGTTTCCCTCCCTGAACCTCTGCTTCGTTCCATGTACAGGAAGAATCAGCGATACGGGACAGAAAGCATGACCACCAATGATGCAATCAGCGTCTTATGGGTAGAATAACATAATTTATTGCGAATTGCAATAAAAAGGTTATGCTTACAGCTCCAGCTCTGCCCGGCGTCCGGTGGGCTTATAGGGGGTCAGCCGGACACCGGCGTGCTCGAACATGAACCGCGCTGCAATGCTGGAATCGCTGTCGTGGTACTTGTCGCCGTAGTACACCACCTCGGCAATGCCGGACTGGATGATGGCCTTGGTGCACTCGTTGCAGGGGAACAGGGTCACATAAACCCGGGCACCCTTCAGGTTGTTGTGGGCGCTGTTGAGGATGGCGTTCAGCTCGGCGTGGCAGACGTACATATACTTGGTCTGCAGGGGGGCGCCCTCCCGCTCCCATGGCATCTCGTCATCGCTGCAGCCCATGGGCATCCCGTTGTAGCCTAGGGAAAGGATCTTGTTTTCCGGGCTTACGATGCACGCACCCACCTGACTGTTGGGGTCCTTGGAGCGCATGGCGGTAAGCAGCGCAATACCCATAAAATATTCGTCCCAGTTGATATAATCCTCGCGTTTCATCGCGTAAAACCTCCTGCCCCTTTATGCGGGTCTGCGGCTTGACAAACCCGGAAAAATAGACTATACTACGAATAGAAAGAGCGCTGACTGCAATGGTCAGCTCCTCATCTGGCTAATCAGTCGTAAAGAATGACCGCTTGCTTTCTGAGGGCATGAGCGGTCATTTCTTTTTGCCGTTGGAAATCGTCCATGTGATCTCGAAGGCAATGTAGATTGCTCCGCCAAGCAGCGTGAGCAGCAGCACGACCTGTTCAAACGTCATGAGGCATCCCCCCTTTCCGCTTTCGCGTCAGGGGAAGCAAAAAGTTTTTCGTCCCCTCTGGCGCGCAGCCGGAAGGAGCTAGACCACCGATTATGCAATCAGCGCCCTTACCGCCGAAGCGGCACTTACAGCATATCACAAAACCCGCATATTTGCAACGAAAACTCCCGGTTCCGCGCCTGTACGCGCTGCCGGGAGTTCTGCTTTTTCAGTCCGTCTGTTTTACACCCCAATGTCAACTTGCACAAAACAGTGCCCGGAAGTTTGGCAGGCGTTTTTGCTAAATTTTGAAACGATATATTTAAAATTCGTTTTAAGTGTGGTATTATCTTTGTAAAATATGCCACAAAAACGGAGAGAATGCTCCGTGCGGCGGAAATGAGGGAAAAACCGATATGAAATACGCAAGCAACAACATCCGCAATATTCTGATTGCCGGCCATGCCGGCAGCGGCAAGACCACGCTGACCGAAGCACTGGTCTATTTTTCGGGCGCTGCCGAGCGTATGGGCCGGGTTGAGGATGGTACCACGATTTCGGACTTTGATCCCGAGGAAGCAAAGCGCAAGGCCAGCCTGTCGGCGTCCGTTGTGCCGGTGGAGTACGAGGGCATCAAGTACAACCTGATCGATGCACCGGGTCTGTTCGACTTTGAAGCAGGCGAGTACGAGGGCATCCGCGCCGCCGAGAGCGTGCTGGTGTGCGTGTCCGGCCGTAGCGGTGTTACCGTGGGCGCAGAAAAGGCGTTCCAGCTGGCCCGCAAGAACGGCAAGGCCACCATGGTGTTCGTCTCCAAGTGCGATCTGGAAAACGCCAACTATTTCAAGATCCTTGAGGATATGAAGATCCGCTTCGGCTCCACCGTCTGCCCCTGTGTCGTGCCCGCAAAGCTGGACGACGGCACCCCCGTGTACATCAACCTGTTCAGCCAGAAGGCCTTCAAGTACGAGAGCGGCAAGCAGATTCAGGTGGACCTGCCGGACATCGGTCACCGTTTCCAGGGTCTGATCGAGGCCATGAGCGAGGCCATTGCGGAAACCGACGATGAGCTGATGGAAAAGTTCTTCGGCGGCGAGCCCTTCACCACCGAGGAGATCGTGGAGGGTATGCGCAAGGGCGTTAAGGACGGTCTGATCACCCCCGTGTTCTGCGGCAGCGCCGTGAATATGCAGGCACTGGATATGCTGCTGTTCAATATGCACAAGCTGCTGCCCAGCCCGGAGCACGAGGCCAGCACGCTGGCCGAGGATGCCAACGGCGAGCCGGTGGAACTGCACTGCACCGAGGATGAGCCCACTGCCGCCTACGTCTTTAAGACCGTGGCCGACCCGTTCGTGGGCAAGCTGAGCTATCTGCGTGTTATCAGCGGCAAGGTGACCGCAGGCGAACCGCTGACCAACGCCCGCACCGGCGAGGTGGAAAAGATCACTAAACCCCTGACCATCATTGGCAAGAAGCAGATGGAGAACGACGGCATCGGTGCCGGCGATATCGGCGCAGTGGCAAAGCTGGTGAGTGCAAAGACCGGCGATACCCTGTGCGATGCAGACCGCGTGGTCAAGCTGCCCGCACCTGTGTTCCCCAAGCCCAGCCTGTTCATGGCTGTTACCGTGGCCAAGAAGGGCGACGAGGGCAAGATCTCCAGCGCACTGGCACGCCTGATGGAAGAAGATCCCACCCTGTGCTACATCAACAACGCCGAGACCCATCAGCAGGTCATCGGCGGCTTGGGCGAGCAGCATCTGGATGTGGTCAAGGCCAAGCTGAAGAACAAGTTCGGCGTGGAGATCGGTCTGGAAGCTCCCCGCATCGCCTACCGCGAGTCCATCCGCAAGGCCTGCCAGAAGCAGGGACGCCATAAGAAGCAGACCGGCGGCCACGGCCAGTTCGGTGATGTTATCATCAACTTCGAGCCCTGCGACAGCGAGCAGGTGGTGTTTGAGGAGAAGGTGTTCGGCGGCAGCGTGCCCAAGAACTTCTTCCCCGCCGTGGAAAAGGGCGTGCGTCTGGCTGCCGAAAAGGGCGTGCTGGCCGGTTACCCCGTGGTCGGCCTGAAGGCTACCCTGCTGGACGGCAGCTACCACCCGGTAGACAGCTCTGAAATGGCCTTTATTATGGCTGCAAAGCTGGCCTACAAGGCCGCTATGCCGGAGGCCGGCCCCGTCATTCTGGAGCCCATCCACACCCTGAAAGCCCATGTGCCGAACGACAACACCGGCGATATCATGGGCGATGTGACCAAGCGCCGCGGCCGTGTGCTGGGCATGGAGCCGGACGAGGACGGCTTGCAGACCATCATCGCCGAGGTGCCGCTGGCAGAGCTTGCAAACTTTACCACCTTTATCCGTCAGACCACGCAGGGCCGCGGCTGGTTCACCACCGAGTTCGCCCGCTACGAGACCCTGCCCGAGATGCTGGTGCCTGCCGTTGTGGAGCAGGCCAAGAAGCTGGGTAATCTGGACGAAGCCGCAGATGACTGAGCTCTGAACCCCTGATTTGACATTTTCCTGAGCCCCCGCCGACACTTTTTTCCCTCTGTCGGCGGGGGCTTTTTTATAAAAACGCAACGTCGGACAGCCCGCGGGCTGTCCGACGTTGTTCTAATAAAATATGTTTTCCGCTGCTTATGCGCAAAGCACAGCGAAGCGCATTTAAAATGCTCTGACGTTACACGCCGGAAGCACCATAGTTTGCCAGCACGCGGGCGGAGGGGTCGTTGACGTTGCAGCCCGGCCATGCTTTGTTGGGCATCCAGAAGCCCACGATGGTGCGGCTCTGGTCGTGGTAGTACTTCTCAAAAATTTCGCGGTAGAACAGGCTCTCCTTGGTAAAGGGCATGCAGTGTGCCGAGTAGTTTGCCCGGCGCATCTGGAACTCCTCGTCGGTGTACAGGCCCTCGGCGTACTCCTTGATGTCGTCCACCATGCTGTGGCCTACGGCGTCCGAGAAAGCGGCCTTTTCGCGCCACAGGATCTCCGGCGGCAGCCAGTCGCCCTCAAAGGCCTTGCGCAGCAGGTACTTGCCCTTGCCGTAACGGTTCAGCTTCTTTTCCGGGTCGATGGCCATGACGTAGCGCACAAAGTCCAAGTCGCCAAAGGGCACCCGCGCCTCGATGCTGTTGGAGGAGATGCAGCGGTCTGCCCGCAGCACATCGTACATATACAGCTCCCGGATGCGCTTCTGGCTCTCCTGCTGGAAAGCATCGGCGGTGGGGGCGTAGTCGGTGTATTTGTAACCGAACAGCTCGTCCGAGATCTCGCCGGTCAGCAGCACACGCACATCGGTCTGCTCGTGGATGGCCTTGCACAGCAGGTACATGCCCATGCTGGCGCGGATGGTGGTGATATCCCATGTGCCCAGCAGACGGATGACCTCTTCCAAGCTGCTGAGCACCATTTCGCGGTTGATGATGATTTCGTGATGCTCGCTGCCAAGATAGTCCGCAGTCTGCCGGGCGTATTTCAGGTCGATGGCATCGGTGTCCATGCCGATGGCAAAGGTGCGGATGGGTTTGCCCAGCTTTTTGGCGGCAATGGAGCACACCAAGGAGGAGTCGAGCCCGCCGGAGAGCAGAAAGCCCACGGGTGCATCGGCATCCAGCCGCTTTTCCACACCGGCGATCAGCTTCTCGCGGATGTTCTTCAGGATGGTGGGCATATCGTCCTGCATGGGGGCGGGCACATCCGCAATGTCCTCGTAGCGCACAAAGCGGCCGTCGCAGTAGTAGCTGCCAATGGGGAAGGGACGGATATCATCGCACCAGCCGATGAGGTTGCGCATCTCGGAGGAAAAGGCAATCTTGTGGCTGGACTTGGAGTAGCCGTAGAACAGCGGACGGATGCCGATGGGGTCGCGGGCGGCGATGAGCCTGTCCTTGCGGGAATCATACATAATAAGTGCAAACTCCGCGTCCATGTGGCGGAACATATCCAGCCCGTACTCGTAGTACAGCGGCAGCAGAATCTCGCAGTCGCAGTCGGAGCAGAACTTATAGCCCCGGCGCTTTAAGATCTCTTTTTCGAACCGGAAGCCGTACAGCTCGCCGTTGCACACCACGCAGTCAGCGCCCCGGTAGAAGGGCTGCATCCCTTCCGGGGTCAGTCCCATGATGGCAAGCCGCCCAAAGCCCATCAGGCCGTAGGGACCCTCCACCACCCGCTGGTCGTCCGGCCCGCGGTCCACGGTGCGCAGCAGGTACTCTTTGAACTTTTCGGCACTCAGGTCGTGCCCCGTATAACCCATAACACAACACATACTTCTTACCCCTCTTGTAAAAACGATAAAAATAAAAATACGGCAGCCATTCATCCCATAGTCCTAGGACGAATATGCTGCCGTATCCGTGGTGCCACCTAAATTACCGGCATACGCAATACGCCGGTCACTTTTGTGCGCTCTCCCCGTTGAAAGCACTGCCGCGATAACGAGCGGCGCACGTCTGCCCCTACTGCTGCACGCGCAGGTTCAGGGAGCGGCTCACGGGTGTTCTTCGGGCTTCGTTTTCTGCGCGGCTTCCAGCATCCCGCACTCTCTGTAAGAAAAACCTGAGGCCTTACTTTTCCCGGTCAACGCTTTTATTGTCTGCATTGTATCACGGGTTTTTGTCCGTGTCAACACAGCAGGCGCATTTTTTTGCAGGCTGTTCTTCCGCTGCGGACGGTGCCGCGTTCTGCGCGCAATGACGGCACAGCCCGTACAGCACACTGCCCTCACATTGCAGGGTAAAGCCGTGCTCCGCCATCAGGTGGGCGCGCACCTCATCCATAAAATGGCAGTCCAAGTGATAAATGCGCCCGCACTGCACGCACTTGAGGTGCAGATGCTCCCGGCAGTGGCGTCCCTCGTCCACATACTGGAACACCGCACGCTCGCCCTTGTCAGCTACATATTTCATAATGCGCTGCTCGCCCGCCAGCTTATCCAGATAGCGGTACACGGTGGTGGGGTTGGGGCTTGCGCCCTGCGCTTCCAGGTGCTCCAGAATGTTGGAGGCGCTTACCGCGTGCTGGCGGTTGTTGATGAGGTAATCTAAGATGAGTTGCCGGGTGCGGGTGTTGTAGCCATCGCTTCGTGCCATGAGAAATTCGGTCCTTTCCGGTGTAGATGTGTTGTTTTTTGGTTCTATTGTAGCACAGTTTGCCCTTGGATGCAAAAGAAGCGGGCGGAAAGTGGGTCTGTTTGGCGACAAGCACAAAAAACATTGTAAAAAGTAGCAAAATCGAGGTGTAATCTTTGTATAAAACGGAAAACACGCCAAAGTTAAGTAAAAAGTCTTGTAAAAAATGCCCTAATGTGAAATAATATACTAGATAAAGTGGTTGGATTGCAGTCGGGATACAAGCTGGCTGAACATGAAGAAGAAGAAACCGGCAGCGGTGGGTTTGCGCTGCCGGTTCGGACGTTTTGGAACGTTTGGAGAAGAAGACAAAGAAGAATAGGAGAGTGTGCTTATGAAAGAACAGGAAGCACAGGCAAAGCTCAGCCTGAAGCTGCAGGCGTACCAGTACCTCAAGACCAAGATCCTGAACTGCGAGTACCGCCCCAACGAGTTTCTGAACGAGCAGAAGCTCTGCGCCGAGATGGGCAACATCAGCCGCACCCCCATGCGGGATGCACTGGGGCGTCTGGAACAGGAGGGGCTGATCACCATTCTGCCCAAAAAGGGACTGATGGTCTCCGGCATCACCGAAGAGGACGTGCACAGCATGTTTGAAATGCGTCTGCTGGTGGAGCCCTACGCCCTGCGTACTTACGGCAATGCCATCCCCCGGGAGCAGCTGGAGGCCTATGCCGAGCTGATGCACCACAGCGAGCGCATTGAGGACTTCTGCAAGTCGGACGATGACTTCCACGAGCTGCTGATGAGCACCCTGCCCAACAAGTATCTGCGCTCTGCCTACGACCGCATCACCGGCCTGAACACCCGCTTCCGCATCATGACCGGCAAGGTGAGCATGATCAATCAGGAGCAGACCTGTGAGGAGCATCTGCAGATTCTGGATGCTGCTCTGGCAGGGGACTGGGACGGCGCAGCCATGGCGCTGCAGCACCATCTGGAGCTGGCCCGCGATAAGGCCGAGGGCGTCATCAAGGTCATCCGCCTGTGGTAAAAGAATAAAAGTGAAAAGGTCTGCTGCACCGGCACGGTGCAGCAGACCTTTTGCTTTTTACAAGAAGGGGAACAGTTTTATTTCTCCACCTTGCTCAGCAGGATGCGGTCATTATCCAGATTTTTGCCTGCGTTCTCGCGGAACTTTTCCAGCAAATCGTCCACAGTCATCTTGCTGCGCGCTGCGCCCTTTACGTCAAACACGATGCGCCCGGCGTCCATCATCAGGGTGCGGTTGCCCAGCTCCAGCGCCTGATGCATATTGTGGGTCACCATCAGGCAGGTGATCTTTTTCTCGGCCACGATGCTCTTGGTCAGTGCCAGCACCTTTTCGGCGGTGGCGGGGTCCAGCGCGGCGGTGTGCTCGTCCAGCAGCAGCAGCTTGGGGGTGACAAGGGTAGCCATGAGCAGGGTAAGCGCCTGCCGCTGCCCGCCGGAAAGCAGCCCCACCGGCTGCTTCATGCGATCCTCCAGCCCCATGTCCAGCAAAGCCAGCTTTTCGCGGAAGAGCGCCTTATCCTTGCGGGAGATGCGGGAGAAGATGGCGTTGGGCGCAGTGCCTGCCCGCAGGTAGGCCAGCGCCAGATTTTCCTCAATGGTCATGTTGGGTGCGGTACCCTTGAGCGGGTCCTGGAACAGATGCCCGATGACCTTGCTGCGCTGGTGCTCCGGCGCAAAGGTGATGTCCTGTCCGCCCAGCAGAATGCTGCCCTCGTCGGCGATAAAGCCGCCGGTGATGGCGTTGAACAGGGTGGATTTGCCCGCGCCGTTGGAGCCCACGATGGTGGCAAAGTCTCCGGCCTCCATTTGCAGGCTCACCCCATTTAGCGCCACCTTTTCGTTGACGGTGCCGGGGTTAAAGGTCTTGTGCAGGTCGTTCAGCTGCAGCATTTCCATGTTACTGTCCCTCCCTGTTGGTCACTGTGCGGCGTGCGGCGTGACGGCGCTTTTCAAAGGCAAAGTGCTCCCGGATGGCGGGCATGGAGATGGCCACTGCCACGATGATGGCAGATACCAGCTTCATGGCGGCAGCGGGCACATTGAACCGCAGCGCCACCGCTACGATAAAGCGGTACAGGCAGCTGCCGAACACCACGCCAAGGATGCGGCGCAGCATGGTGCGCTTGCCCACCAGCGTCTCGCCGATGATGAGGGAAGCCAGCGCAATGGTCACCATGCCGGTGCCCACGTTGATATCGCAGCTTTTCTGGTACTGTGCCAGCAGCCCGCCGGACAGCGCACACAACGCACCGGACACGCACAGACCCACCGTGATGGTAAAGGCGGGGTTGATGCTGGAAGCCCGCACCATGGCGGCATTATCGCCGGTGGCGCGGATGGAAAGCCCCAGCCGCGTGCCAAGAAAACCCAGCATCGCCGCGCAGGCGATGGCAATGATAACTGCCGCCAGTGCCAGCTTGTACCAGCTGCCCAGAAAGCCCAGCGAAGTTTTTGCCATGGAGAAGATGGTAGGGGTCTTGACCAGTGACATGGTGGAGGAAAAGCCCATCACCGCCAGATTGATGGTGTATAGGCCGGTATTGACGATGATACCAGCCATGATGCTTTCCACCCCGAGCCTTGTCTGCAAAAAGGCGGTGACAAAGCCGGAGCACACCCCCGCAGCCATAGCAGCCGCCAGCGCAAGGATGGGGTGGCCGGTCAACGCCACTTGACAGGCTACCGCGCAGCCCAGCGTAAAGCAGCCGTCGGTGGAAAGGTCGGCAATATTCAGGATGGAGTAGCTCAAAAACAGTGCCAACGCCACCAGTCCGTAGATGCAGCCCAGCTCCAGCGCTGTCTGCAAAACGTTGAGGGAAAAGATACTCGCCAGCATGGTGTATGCTCCTTTTATGTTATTTTGAATGCGCACCGCATTGCTCTGCGGAGTGCGACAAACGTATTTTCACGGGAGAGGGAAACCACTTTTCCCAGAACCGCCAAAGGCTCTCCCTTGCGGGAGAGCCGGCAAAACCGTCAGGTTCTGGCTGAGCGGGGTTCAGGAGAAGTTCTCGGCGGTGGTCACCTCGGTAATTTCGGTGCAGTAGGGCTTGAAGGCTTCCTTCAGGGCTGCCAGATCCAGCCCCAGCGCTTCGGCGGTCTCGGTGTTGATGGTAACGATGCCGTTATCAAAGGTCTGGTAGGGCAGGTCTGCGGGGGTCTTGCCGTCGCACAGCAGCTGGCTGACCATATCGGCGGTGGCTTCGCCCAGCTGGACGTAGTCCACACCGTAGCCCACCAGCGCACCGTTCAGCGCAAAGCTGTCGGCACCGGTGTAGTGCTGCACACCCGCCTCGATGAAGCTCTCGTAGATGGACAGCTCAGCGGTCATGATGGTGTTATCGGTGGGGGTGAACACGGCCTTGACCCCGGCGGCGACCAGTGCCTCGGCAGCCATCTGCACTTCGGCGGTGGTGGTGCCGTTCTTTTCCACCACCTTGATGCCGTTCTTCTCGCAGAAGGCCTTGGCGTCCGCAATGGCCTGGGTGGAGGCATCCTGACTCAGGTCATACAACAGACCGATGGTATCGATGCCGGGGTTTGCCGCCACGATCAGGTTCATGATGGCGTCGGTGTTCAGGGCATCGGAGGTGCCGGTGATGTTCTCCTCGCCGTCAAAGCCAGCGGCGGCGGGGTCGGTCACAGCGGAGTAGACCACCGGGATGTCGGTGTCCTCTACAGCGGCCAGCATGGTAGCGGCGGTGGGGGTGGCCACTGCCACGATCACGTCCACGCCGTCAGCCACAAGGTCTGCGCCGATCTGGTTCAGGTTGGACTGGTCGGCCTGTGCATTAGCGTAGTAATCGGCGTAGTCAAAGGTGACGCCCTTCTCCTTGCCGATGGCGTCCAGACGGCTCTCCACAGATTCCACGATCTGGTTGAGGGAAGCGTGGTCCACATAGTTGACGATGCCCACCTTGAAGGTCTCGCCAGCGGCAGCGGTGCTGCCGGAAGCAGCTGCGGAGGAGGAGACCGCTGCACTGGAGGCAGAGCCGGAAGCAGCGCCGCCGCAGCCGGTCAGTGCCATGGCAGAAACAGCAGAAGCGGCCAGAGCGGCCTTCAGGAAGCTGCGGCGGGAGATCATGTTCAGGTTTTTCATAGTGGTAACTCCTTTCCCGGAGCGGGCGGCAAATCAAAAGACCCGCTCCCTTTGCGGGACGGGTCTTAAAACAAAACGACCCTGTCCCTGTGTGTTATCCACAAGGACAGGATCGGTAAATACGATTCTGCGGTGCCACCTTGCTTGCTCTGCATCCAATACAGCAGAGCCACTCACGGAGAGCCAACACTCCCCTGTCCTGTAACGGAGACTTCCGTCCAAAGCTACTAAGGCTTCTACCCGTTTGCCCGGCCCTCGGCGGCCCACGAAACTCTGCCCCGCTTTCGCCCGTTTGCACTGTCCGGGCTCACTGCAGATGCGCTGTGCAGGTTCTCTTCCGCCTCATCGGTTTGATTGCATTATACACTTTATCTTCGTAAAGTCAAGAGGGATTTTTAAATTTTTATTTTTTGGCCCGGTCAAAGTCATTCTTCTGCCGGGGTACCGGTGCTGCGGCGCTTGCGGCGCACAAAGTAAGCAACGTACACCACCCACACCGGGATGGCCACTGCGGTCACCACCCGGCTGGCAGAAAGCCCGGCGGCCTGATACACAAAGTCGATGCTGCTTGCGCCCGCCGGGCAGAGCACCGCCATCAATCCCTCGTCCACTTGCAGGATATCGGTCTTTTCGCCGTTGACATAGGCGGTAAAGCCGTCATCGTAGGGCACAGAGAAAAAGACGAGGTTTGGCTTGTCCAGCGTGATCTCGGCATGGAAGCCTGCATTGTTCATCTGGAACACAGAGCAGCTGTGGGCGCGGCGGTCGGCGCAGTCCTGCGTGTAGCTGTCGTAGTGCAGGTCATTTAGCATGTTCTCCGAAAGCTCGGTCAGGTACTTGCCATACTGCGCCACATCTTCGTCCGTCAGCACCAGTGCCCGCATCAGAAGGTTGGAACGCAGGGTCTTGATCGAAGTCTGGTAGGTGGCCTCGGTCACATAGTAGTCGTAGGTAAAGCCCATAGGCACATAGTTGTCGTTGTGGTACAGCGTGTAGCCGTCCACATCGGCAAGATAGGTCCAGCCCTCGTCTGCCTCATCCTCAAAGCTTTCGCGCTTTTCCGGGGTGGTAATGAGGTACTCCACGCTCAACAGACCGCGCAGGGCGTAGTTTGTGATCTCAGGCTCGCTGCGCACGTCCCGCTTGACCCCCAGCCCCGGGTAGAAGCTGAGGATGCTGGGAGCCGCCGTGCTGCCGAAGTATTGCAGGCAGCTCTTATCCAGCCACATCCCGATATTGTCGTGGATCTTGTAGGTGTCGATGCGATAGTCGCCCTCCGGCAGGTCATTTTTCAGCAGCAGGGCGTTCGTGTCCTGCTCCACAAGGTCGCTGTCGGTGTGCCACTGGCCAAACTTGCCAATGCCGATGTGCACCATGGTGAATGCGCAGCCAAACACCAGCACCGCCGCCGTCATGCGCTGGGCAAAGCGGCTGTCCTGCCGCCACTTGCTGCAAAGAACGCGGTACAGCATAAGCCCCAGCAGACCAAAGCCCAGCACGGCAAAGAACTGCCCCGGGTTCTTCAGCACGCCGAAAGACCATGTCTCGGTGGTATCGTCCCGCACGGGCACTACGGCAAAGACCAGCGTAGCCAGCATGATCCAGCCGATGCCCCGGGCAGGCGCATCCAGATCAATGTCCGGGTCCTCCAGCGCGTTCACGGTCATGGCGGCAAGGATGAGGGTGGGCATATAGTACCAGCGGGCGTAGTAGCTGGAATTGAGCGCGTAGAAGGCGCTGTTCAGCACCGGCACCAGCGCGCACACGGCGCACACCGCCACGATGCGCTTTTTACTGTCGGCCTTCCGGCTGCGCCAGTAGGCCATGGCACCGGCCAGACTGCACAGCGGCAGATAGGCCGTCATGCTCGTCCACTTGATGACGCCCTCCGACCAGACCGAGGTGAGGTAGGGGGAGTCTGGCGGCAAGATCCAGCTGAGCAGGATGGCCAGATACTGCTGCACCTTGGCGTAGGTCAGAAAGCCCCAGCCGGAGGAAAGATCGATGGTGCGCGGGTTCTGCAGCAGGCTGAGCACCGCCGGGAACAGCAGCAGACAGCCCATGGCAACGCCCAGCACGCTCTCCCACAAAAGATGCCCGAACTTGCGCCCGGTCAGCCGGAAGTCCTTGGCGGTCAGTTTGCACACAAAGTAGATACACAGGAAAATGACCTGTCCCACAAAGAAGAAATAGTTGTTGAGCAGGTTTACCGCCACCCAGAAGGCGAACAGGCCGTGACGATCCTCATAAATGGCCTCGTCCAGCGCCCAGAGCAGGTAGGGGAACAGCGCCACCACATCCACAAAGTGGTTAAAGAACACGTTGTACACTGCAAAGCCGGAAAGGGCGTACAGGCAGGCACCCAGCACGGCGTAATTTGCGTTTTTAACGTAGCGGCGCAGATACAGGAACGCGCCGCCGCCCGCCACGCCGAACTTGAGCACCAGCAGCGGCACCATCATATAGGGCAGCCAGCTTTGCGGCAGCAGCACCGACAGCCAGAAAAACGGCGAGCCGTACAGGTAGAAGGAGTAGGCGTTCATCACTCCGCTGCCAAGGTCGGTCGCCCACGAAAAGGTATTGTGCGGCGCACCGGCAAAGGCGCTGTCCGGGTAACCTGCGCCTTTGACGAAGCCGTTCATATACCGGTAAAAGCTGATCTGCTGGCTGTTAAAATCGCCTGCATAGTGGAAAAAGCCGCCGTCAAGGATGTAGAACGGCAGAAAAAATACCGCCGCCGTCAGGGCGCACAGCCCCACCGCCTGCCAGAATTTTTTATGGCTCTGCTCCCTTGGCGTGAGCAGCCGTGGTTTTATAAACTTTTCCATAGTGTTCCTCTTTCTCCGCGCACCGGCGCGGAAGTGGATTTGATGTCACCTTGTAGTATAGCACGGCGGCGCGCAAGAAAAAAGGGCTTGACAACCAAGCGCCCGGCGGGTATGGTGAAGAAAAGGAGGCGTATTGCCATGCTGTATCCCTTCAGCGCCTTACTGGCGCGCATGAAGTATATTACCCGATGGAGCCTGATGCACTCCACCCGGGCGGAATCCCTCAGCGAGCACACCTGTGACACCGCACTGCTGGCGCACCTGCTGTGCCTCATCGCCAAGCACTACACCGGCACGCCCTGCCGCCCCGAGGTGGTGGCAGTGGCGGCGCTGTACCACGACGCGCCGGAAATCATCACCGGGGATATGCCCACGCCGGTCAAGTACCACTCCCCAGCGCTGCGGGACGCCTACAAGGCGCTGGAGACCGAGAGCGTGCGCTCCATGGCGGCGCTTCTGCCCGCAGAGCTGGCTGCAGAGCTGACCCCCTGCATGGATGGCACGGCACTCACCGCAGAGGAGCATCGTCTGCTCAAGGCTGCCGACCGGCTGAGCGCCCTCATCAAATGCACCGAGGAGCAGCGCAGCGGCAACCACGAATTTGACGCCGCACTCACGCAGCAGCGCGCCGCGCTGCAAGCCATGCAATGCCCGGAGGCCGACTGGTTTCTGGAGCACTGCCTGCCCTGCTACACCCAGAATCTGGACGAGCTGACGAAGGCGTGAAAATGCAATGCCGGGCAGCCCACAGGCCGTCCGGCATTGCTCTGCTTCGGTTCAAATTACGGGAACGGCACTTCCCGCACATCGTCGGGGTCCAGTCCGGCCTTGCGTTGCTCTTCAAACACGGCAGCGATCAGCTCGTCCAAGTCCTCTAAATGGGTCAGAGTGCAGCAGTAGCGGCGCAGGGCGGCAGCGCCCTTCAGCCCCTTCATGTAGTGCATGGTCTGGGCACGCGCCTGCGGCATGGCCACAAACTCGCCCTTCTGCTCTACCATCTCCTCCACCTGACGGCGCAGCGCGTTCATCCGCGCTTGCAGGTTCGGCTCCTTGGGGGCGGGCAGCCCCTCCAGCGCGGCGTTCACCCGCTCAAACAGCCACGGGTCGCCCAGCGCGCCCCGGGCGATCATCACGCCGTCGCAGTGCGTCTGCCGCACCATGCGCAGCGCGTCCTCGGCGCAGCGGATATCGCCGTTGCCCAGCACAGGCACCTTTACCGCGTCCTTTACCCGGGCGATGATCTCCGGGTCGATGCCCGGGGTGTACATCTGCTCCCGGGTGCGGGCGTGCACCGCCACCAGCGCCGCGCCCGCCTGTTCGCAGGCCTTGGCGCACTCCACGGCGGTGATGTGGTCGGCATCCCAGCCCTTGCGCATTTTTACGGTGACGGGGCGCTTTGTGTGCGCCACCACCTGCTCCACGATGCGCCCGCAGCGGTCGGGGTCCAGCATCAGCTTGCTGCCCGCCCCGCCGGAAACGATCTTGGGGGCAGGGCAGCCCATGTTGATATCCACAAAGTCAAATTCGTACTGCTCGATAGCGGCGGTGGCTTCGCCCATGATCTCCGGCACCTCGCCAAAGATCTGCACCCCGTAGGGTGCGCCGTTAGGCTCTGCCTTCAGCAGGCTGACGGTCTTATGGTCGCCGTACACCAGCGCCCGGCTGGACACCATCTCGCTGACCGTAAAGCCCGCGCCGTGCTGTGCCATCAGGCGGCGGCAGGGGGCATCCGTAAAGCCCGCCATAGGGCCGAACACCGCCCGGTGGGGCAGGGTGATATTGCCGATCTTCAAAGGTTCCATGGATTCTCCTTGTATCTGTTCTATCAAAAAGGGGCTGCTGCACATTGTTTGGTGCAACAGCCCCTGTGGTTTTATGTTACATCTTCTCGGGCACGTTGATCTTGAACATGGTAAGCACGTTGAAGATGGCGTTCTTCACGCCGATGCACAGGGCAAGGCGTGCCTGCTGCACGGCGGGGTCTGCGCCCTGAATGCGGCAGTTGCCGTAGAAGCGGTGGAAGGCGCTTGCAAGGTCGATGACAAAGCGGTTGATGCGGCTGGGGTCGTATTTCTCAGCAGCCATCACGATCTCCTGCGGGAAGGCGGCCAGCATCCGGATCAGATCCATCTCGGAGGGCTCGGTGAGCAGAGTGGCGTCGATGTGCTCTGCACCGGCAAACTGCACACCCTCGCTCTCCATCTTTTTCAGGATGGAGCAGATGCGGGCGTGGGCGTACTGCACATAGTACACGGGGTTGTCGTTGTCGGTCTTGACGGCCTGATCCAGATCAAAGTCGATGCCGCTGCCTGCGTCGTGCATATTGAACAGGAAGCGTGCGCTGTCGATGGGCACCTCTTCCAGCAGGTCGGTCAGGGTGATGGCGTTGCCGGTGCGCTTGGACATACGGACAGGCTGGCCGTCCCGCATCAGGTTGACCATCTGCATCAGCACAACATCCAGATCCTCGCCGTTCAGACCGATGGCATCCATGGCACCCTTCATGCGGGCCACATGGCCGTGGTGGTCTGCACCCCACACGTCAATGGCCTTGGCAAAGCCGCGGGTAGCCAGCTTGTTGTAGTGGTAGGCGATATCTGCGGCAAAGTAGGTGGGAATGCCGTTGGCGCGGACGAGCACCTCGTCCTTGGCCTCTTCCTCGGTGCCGTCCTCGGTCTTTTTCTTGTTCACGGTGCCGTACTTGGCAGCGTACTGGGCGCTGCGGTACATGATGGCACCGTCCTCGGCCTTATAGCAGGCACCCAGCTCCAGCAGCTTGTCCACCACAGCCAGCACTGCGCCGGACTCGTGCAGGGTGCTCTCGTGGAACCACACGTCGTAGTCGATGCGGTACTTGCCCAGGTCGCGCTTCAGCGCGGCGATGTTCTTGGGCAGGGCATAGGCCACCAGTGCGTCCTTCAGGGCGGCAAAGGCCTCGCTCTCAAACAGAGCTTCCTCGTCCATACCCTTGCAGGCGGCAACGTACTTGTCACCGTTCAACTCGGCAAACTCACCGGCCAGTACCTTGATATCGCCGCCCTGATAGCACTCCTTGGGCAGGGGATAGGCCTCCTCGCCGCAGAACTGCTGCAGGTAGCGCACCGCCAGACTTTTGCCGAACTTCTGGATCTGGTTGCCGGCGTCGTTGATATAGAACTCGCGGGTCACATCGTAGCCGGACCAGTCCAGCACAGCAGCCAGACAGTCGCCCAGTGCGCCGCCGCGGGCGTTGCCCATGTGCATGGGGCCGGTGGGGTTGGCGGAAACAAACTCTACGTTGTACTTTGCGCCCTTGCCGTGGTCGGTGCGGCCATACTCCTTGTTGGCGCAGGCACCCAGCACCACACCTGCCCAGAAGCTCTGGGAAAGGAACAGGTTGATGAAGCCGGGACCGGCAACCTCCACTTTGGAGAACACACTGTTTTCGATGGAAGGCAGATGTGCCAGCAGGGCGTCTGCGATCATCTTGGGAGCCTTGCGCCAAGTGCGTGCACCGGCCATGGCGAGGTTGGAGGCGATATCGCCGTTCTTCACGTCGGCGGGGATCTCCACAATAAAGCCAGGCAGTTCTGCCTCGGGCAGGGTGCCGTCTGCCATAGCAGCCTTGGCGGCTGCGGTCAGCAGAGCGCGTGCCTCGTCCAGTGCAGCCTGCCGGGGGTTGTAGTTCTGGTAGGTCTTTTCAAAATCAGTCATGGGTCGGATTCCTTTCACAGTCTCAGGGAACTTCATCAATTCACATGGGTCACGGTAACTTCCAGCCGGTTGCGGCTCACCAGCTCGGCGCTGTCGGCATCCAGCAGGTAGGCAAACCGGGCGGTGCCGCCCTTTTCGGTCAGCTGACAGTCGATCTCGTCCGCGGTCACGCCCAAGGTCATGGAGCCGAAGCCGGTCTCGTAGTGGCACAGGTTGCGGCGGCCTTTTTCAATCAGCAGCTGGGTGCCTGCCCCGCCGCCCTTGCCGAACCGCAGCATTGCCACCCGGCTGCCGTCTGCAGCAATCTTCAGGGTGGTGGTGCAGCCCTCGTAGCCGGTGGTCTCGGTCTCGCGGTAGGTCACATAGTAGCTGCCGCCCTTCAGCACAAAGCTGCCCCGGGTCATCAACTCCACAAATTCTTCTTTTTCTTCCTCCGCAGCCGGTTCGTCCAGCCGCTGCTCAATGCGGCTTTTAATGCGGATGATATAGTCTTCCTTCAGTGGCTTGCTCACGTTGTATTTCCTTATCAATATTTATCAATGGCGATCTGCTCCACCGGGCCGCCCTTGTACTCGCCCAGAAACAGGTCTGCCGTCTGCACAAAGCTGTCCGGCACATCGCTGACGTAAAAATGTGCCTGCCCGTTCTCGTGGCTGGCGCGCAGTCCGCGCTCGGCAAGCATCCGCTCCAGATGGTGGGCGGCGGTCATGGCGGGGTCCACCAGCGTGACGCCCGGGCCCATAAACTCCCCAATCATGCTTTTCAGCAGCGGGTAGTGGGTGCAGCCCAAAATCAGGGTATCCACCCCGGCTTCGCGCACCTCGGTCAGGTACTGGGCAATGACCAGCTTTGTGATCTGCTGCTTTCCGGCTTCGCTGTGATCCACATACCCGGCCTCCACCAGCGGTACGAACAGCGGGCAGGGGCGGGCAGTGATCTCCACCCCGGGCACCAGCTGCCGCAGCAGCTTTTCGTAGCTGCGGGAGCGGATGGTGGCGGCTGTGCCAATGACGCCGATGCGGCGGTTGCGGGTGACAAAGGCTGCTTCCCGGGCGGCGGCATCCACTACGCCAAGGTAGGGCACCGGCAGCTGGGCTGCCTCCGCAGCCGGGTAGGTGCTGCTCACCGTGCCGCAGGCCGCCATGATGCACTTGACGTTTTTGGAAAGCAGAAAGGCCACATCCTGCCGGGCGTACTGCAGAATGGTCTCCGGGCTGCGGCTGCCGTAGGGCACCCGGCCGGTATCGCCGAAGTAGATGATATCCTCATGGGGCAGGCGCTTGCGCAGCTCCCGCACACCGGTCAGGCCGCCCAGACCGCTGTCGAACACACCGATGGGGCGATTATCCATGCTGCTTTTCCGTCCTTTCCACCGCCAGTGCGATCAGGCGGTCGATGAGCTGCGGCACCGGCAGACCCTCGTGCTCCATGAGCTTGGGGTACATGCTGATGGCGGTAAAGCCGGGGAAGGTGTTGATCTCGTTGATGAGCACCCGGCCGGTGTTCTTTTCCACAAAGAAATCGCACCGTGCCAGACCCTCGCAGTTCAGTGCGGTGTAGGCCATGGCGGCGTAGGTCTTTACCTCGTCCAGCTTGGCTTCCGGCAGATGTGCCGGGATGACGGTCTGGCTCACGCCGTTCTTGTACTTGTCATCATAGGTGTAGAACTCTGCACCGGCAAGGATCTCACCGGGACGGGTGGCAACGGCGGGGTCGGAGCCGATGACGGCGCACTCCACTTCCTGTCCGTCCACAAAGGCCTCAAACACCACCTTGCGGTCGTTTTCCAGCGCAAGGGCGATGGCGGCCTTCAGCTCCTCCTGACTGGACACCTTGGAGATGCCCACACTGGAGCCTGCGTTGGCAGGCTTGACGAACACCGGCCAGCCCAGTTTTTGCTCTACACCGGCGCAAACGCCCTCCAGATCCTTCTCGATCTCCCAGCGGTTGGCAGCTACCCATTTGGTATGGGGCACGCCGTTGGCCTCAAACAGGGCGTTGGCTACAGCCTTATCCATACACACAGAGCTTGCCAGCACGCCGCAGCCCACATAGGCGATGCCTGCCAGCTCCAGCAGACCCTGCACCGTGCCGTCCTCGCCCCACAGGCCGTGCAGCACCGGGATCACCACGTCAAGGTGCATCTTTTCCACCCGGCCGTCCGGGGTAAACAGGATCATGCCGTGGTCGGCGCGGTCCGGGCTGATCACGCAGGGCATATTGCCGGGCAGCTCTTCCCAGCTGCCATCGGCCATCTGCTCCGCCGTGGCCTCGGTGTAGAGCCAGCGGCCCTCCTTGGTGATGCCCACGGTGAGCACCTCGTATTTGCTGCGGTCGATGTTGCGGACAAAGTTGCCCACAGAGACACAGCTGACCTCATGTTCGCTGGACATACCGCCAAACAACAGAGCCACGCACATTTTATTTGCAGACTGCATGATATCTCACTCCTATTTATAAAGCCCCGGTAAAGGGGCGGCTTCAAACCGGTAAAATGCCGTTTCGATTCATTATACAATATCTACGCCCGCGATGCAAGCAGAATGCAAAAAAGCTGCCTTGGGACAAAAAGACGCCGGCTGCGAAAAAAGTTTCTCAAAATCGCTTTTTTCTGCTTGACGGATTGAAAAACGCGTGGTACAATGATATCACCTCTTTTGCGGGGTTATTAAGTGCGCCTGTTTTTACAGCTGCCACCCGCACCCGAGGGAGGTTCAAAACAACCGTTATAATGGAGGTGTCAACAAATGACCGTTAAAATCACTCTGGCCTGCACCGAGTGCAAGCAGCGCAACTACAACACCACGAAGAACAAGAAGAACAACCCCGATCGTCTCGAGATGAAGAAGTATTGCCGTTTCTGCAAGAAGCACACCGTTCATCGCGAAACCAAGTAAGAAAGGCGGAGCATAATGGCAGACAAAACCGAGAAAAAGCCGGGCTTTGTGGCCAAAGCTAAAGCCGCTGTCAAGGGCTTCTGCGCACGGGTCGCAAAGTTCTTCCGCGATACCAAGAGCGAGCTGAAGAAGGTGGTCTGGCCGTCCAAGCAGGACGTCAAGACCAACACCATCGTCGTGCTCGTGACCGTCGCTATTGCAGCGGTTGTGATGATCCTGCTGGATGCCATCTTTGGTGGTATTCTGGGCCTGATCATCGGCGCCTGAGAATCATCTTGAAACGGAGGGTCAACCAAAATGGAAGAATCAACCAAGCTGGTAGATGAGTCCACTGAGGCTCTTTGGTATGTTGTGCATACCTATTCCGGTTACGAGAACAAGGTCGCCAACGACCTGCAGACCATGGTGGAGAACCGTCACCTGCAGGAACTGATCTGCGACATCAAGGTTCCCGTCGAGATGGTTCCTGAGATCGACAAGAACGGCAAGCAGAAGATGGTGGAACACAAGCTGTTCCCCGGCTACGTTCTGGTCAAAATGGTGATGAACGACGATACCTGGTATGTCGTGCGCAATACGCGCGGCTGCACCGGCTTTGTCGGCCCCGCCTCCAAGCCCGTTCCGCTGACCGCTGAGGAAGTGGAGAAGATGGGCGTGGAGAAGGCTGCACCGCTCAGCGTCGATTTTGCTGTCGGCGATACCGTGCAGATCACCGCCGGTCCTCTGGAAGGCTTTATGGGCCTTGTGGAGGCCATTGATACCGAGAACTTCAAGGTGAAGCTCAAGGTCAATATGTTCGGCCGCGAGACCCCCGCAGAGGTGGAGATCGGTCAGGTCGAGCTGCCGTAACCAACCGGCAAGTTCCGTTTACCAAGGTAAGACCGCAGTGCGGTTCTTATAGAGCGTGTGCAGCGTGCACGCGCTCGTGGGAGGCGCAGAGACACTGCGCCGCAACTCACCACAGATTTTTGGAGGTGCATTTATCATGGCACAGAAAGTTACTGGCTACATTAAGCTGCAGATCGAGGCCGGCAAGGCGACTCCGGCTCCCCCTGTTGGCCCTGCTCTGGGTCAGAAGGGCGTCAACATCATGGCGTTCACCAAGGAGTTCAACGAGCGTACCAAGAACCAGATGGGTTATGTGATCCCCGTCGTCATCACCGTGTACGCTGACCGCTCCTTCAGCTTCATCACCAAGACTCCTCCGGCAGCTGTTCTGATCAAGAAGGCCGCTGGCATCAACACCGCTTCCGGCAAGCCCAACAAGGAAAAGGTTGCTTCTCTGACCGCCGCTCAGGTGGAGGAGATCGCCAAGACCAAGATGCCCGACCTGAACGCTGCTTCTCTGGAAGCTGCCTGCAGCATGGTTCGCGGCACCTGCCGTTCCATGGGCGTCACCGTCGAGGGCTGAGACATAAACAGTGGGAGGGCATAACACTGCCCGCATGACCACACAGGAGGATATACAATGAAACATGGCAAGCACTATGTCGACGCTGCAAAGCTGGTCGATTCTACTAAGGCATACGATGTGAACGAGGCTCTGGAGCTGGCTTGCAAGACCGCTTCCGCCAAGTTCGACGAGACCGTCGAGCTGCACGTCCGTCTGGGCGTTGATGGCCGTCACGCTGACCAGCAGGTCCGCGGCGCTGTCGTTCTGCCCAACGGCACCGGCAAGACCGTCCGCGTCTGCGCTATTGCTAAGGGCCCCGCAGCAGCTGCTGCCGAGGCTGCTGGCGCTGATATCGTTGGCGATGACGAGCTGATCGCAAAGATCGCCGGCGGCTTCATGGATTTTGACGTCGTCGTGACCACCCCCGATATGATGGGCCGCGTTGGCCGTCTGGGTAAGGTTCTGGGCCCCCGTGGCCTGATGCCCAACCCCAAGGCCGGCACTGTGGCTCCCGATCTGGGCAAGGCTGTCAGCGAGGCTAAGGCTGGTAAGATCGAGTACCGTCTGGACAAGCAGAACATCATCCATGTGCCCGTGGGCAAGGCTTCTTTCGGTGCAGAGAAGCTGTACACCAACCTGGACACTGTGATGGAGGCTATTGCCAAGGCAAAGCCCGCTGCAGCAAAGGGTACCTACTTCAAGAGCGCTACCATCGCCACCACCATGGGCCCTGGCATCCGTCTGAACACCCTGAAGTACGGTGTCTAATTTGAATTTCTGATATTTTTCTGCTGCCTGTTTGCGGGTGGCAGAAAAATTTTGTCAGAAAATTCAAAAAAGCACTTGACAACGCCGCACGTTTGCGGTATTATAATCATGCTGTTTTTAAGACAGCAGGCGCTGGAGTCCAGTGTAAAGTTTGACCGCCTGCCGAGAAACGTGCGTAAAGTTGCTTTATGCCTTTCTCTCGGCGCAGTGCGCGGGAGAGAGGCTTTTTTCATTGCTCCGGCTTTCGATACAAGTTTTTGAAACGAGGTGAAACCGAATGCCCAGTGCAAAGATTCTTTCTGAAAAGCAGGCTTACGTCGCTGATCTGAAGGCAAAGTTTGAGAGTGCGGTTTCCGGCTGCGTCGTCGCTTACGGCGGCATTAACGTCGAGAACGACACCAAGCTCCGTAAGGAGCTGCGTGAGGCAGGCGTTGATTACATGGTCGTGAAGAACACCATGCTGCGTCTGGCAGTTAAGGGTACCGCTCTGGAGGGTCTGGCTGAGAACTTCAAGGGCGACACCGCTGTCGCTTTTGCTCACGAGGCTGACCCCATGGCTGCTGCCCGCATCCTGTGCAAGTATCAGGATGGCGATAAGTCCAAGAAGTTCGTCGTGAAGGCTGGCTTCATGGAAGGCAAGGCTATGAACGCCGCCGAGACCAACGCTATCGCAAAGCTGCCCAACCGCGAAGGTATGCTGTCCATGTTTGCAGGCGCCCTCACCAGCACTCTGTCTGGTCTGGCCGTTGCAATGCAGGCTTATGCCGACAAGCAGGAGGAGCCCGCTGCCTAATGGCTGCGTGACCGCCGCTTAACAAAAAACTGAAACAAACAAAAACCATTGATATTGGAGGGTTATTACCATGGCTTCTGAGAAGATTACTGCCATCATCGAGTCCGTCAAGGGCCTGACCGTTCTGGAGCTGAAGGAACTGATCGACACCTACTGCGAGGAGTTCGGTGTTTCTGCTGTTGCTGCTGCTGCTCCCGCTGCTGCTGGCGCTGCTGCTGCCGCTGAGGAAGAGAAGACCGAGTTCGACGTCATCCTGGCTGAGGCTGGCGCTACCAAGATGCAGGTCATCAAGGCTGTTAAGGAGATCACCGGTCTGGGCCTGAAGGAAGCTAAGGCTATCGTTGATGGCGCTCCCAAGGCTGTCAAGGAGAAGGTCTCCCAGGCTGAGGCTGACGACATCAAGAAGAAGCTGGAAGAGGCTGGCGCTAAGGTTGAGGTTAAGTAATTTAACCCCTTCTCTTACCGTTCTTTCTTGAACATCAAGAGGTCTGCACCGCAAGGTGCAGGCCTCTTTTTTGTTTATCCCCTCCCGTGAAAAAAGGCTTCAGAAACGCCCGCAGGCGTTTCTGAAGCCTAAAATCAAATTCCGCTGAAGATGCCCAAAGCACAAGCGGAGGACATTCCCGATCGTTCTCTTATCAAAAAAGGCTGCCGCACAAACCTGTGCAGCAGCCTTTCGTGTTATTCTTCCGGTGCAGCCTTGCACTCCTCCACATAGGCTGCAATCTTGTCGATCTGGATCTGTGCCACGGCACGGCCGGTCTCGTATACGCGGCGCAGCTGGGCGGGATCACGCTCCATAGAGGGAATTTCCAGCGGGATGGGCGGGCGGATGACGAAGGCCCGCCCGGACTGTTCCAGCATGGAAATATAGGCCAGCGTCTCATTGTAGCGCTGGTGCCGGTCTGCCACGGCCTCCACAAAAGCGGGATAGCGCACATACCTTGCCCGGATAAGGGGCAGCATCTTGTTTTTCTGCTTTACAAAACCCTTGGGCTGGGTCAGGATGATCAGGTTGCGCTTGTAGCCGATAGACTCGAAAAAGCGCACAGGAATGGAATCTGCCACACCGCCGTCCAGCAGCTGATAGTGGCCGATCTTCACAATCTTGGCCGCCAGCGGCATGGATGCCGAAGCCTGCATCCACTGGATATCCTCGGCGTCGCCGGTGCGGCACTTGTGGTAGATAGGCTCACCGGTGCGCACATCGGTGCACACCACAAAAAAGTCCATGGGGTTCTCCCGGAAAGCCTTGGTGTCAAAAGGGTCCAGCTTTTCCGGCACGGTATGGTAGCAGAACTGCTCGCTGTACAGGTTGCCGGTGCGCAGCAGGTTGCCAAAGCTGGCGTAGCGCTTGTCGGTGCAGTATTCCGTGTTGTAGCGGATGGTGCGCCCGATTTGGTGCGACTTGTAGTTGCAGCCGAACACTGCCCCCGCCGACACGCCAATGGCACCGTCCAGCTGGATGTTATGCTCCATCAGCACATCCAGTACGCCAGCGGTGAACATTCCGCGCATAGCGCCGCCTTCCAGCACAAGTCCTGTTTTCATACCATTTTCCTCCTCGTCCGGTCAAAAATCCCGGATATTACCCTTCTCCTATTAAGAATAGTATACTCGAAAACCGCGAAAGAACAAGGGAGGATAAACCAAAAATGACCCGACAACCTCACGAAGTTTCGGTATTTTTGGACAAGGTCATACTTTTAGAAAAAACGAAGAGGTTTGGTGCCGTTTTTTTACGAATTTTGGCATGAAAACCCCTTGTCAAAGCGGGATGCTTCCGGTATACTAGGTGAAACATTATATCATGGGTGTGTGTGGCGCGCGCCCGGGAATGGAAAACAGGCGGGCACTTTTCGCGGCGGGCGAGCCGGAGGCAGAAAACGCGCCTGCAAGGGCTGGAGGATATATTTTATGAAGATGCTGGAAGATCGTATCCGCAAGGACGGCATTGTGCGCGAGGGCAACGTGCTCAAGGTGGACAGCTTTATCAACCACCAGATGGACATCCCGTTGTTCCGCGAGATGGCGCGGGAGTGGAAGCGCCTGTTTGCGGGCAAGCCTATCAATAAGGTGCTGACCATCGAGGCCAGCGGCATCGGCATTGCGGCTGTGGTAGCCAGCGAGCTGAACGTGCCGGTGGTGTTTGCCAAAAAATCTATGAGCATCAATCTGGATTACGACAACTACAAGACCCAGATCCAGTCCTTCACCCACAAAAAGATCTACAACGTCATCGTGTCCAAAAAGTTCCTCACCCCTGAGGATCATGTGCTGATCATCGACGATTTTCTGGCCAACGGCTGCGCCCTGATGGGTCTGCTGGAACTGGCCGAGGAAGCCGGTGCCACCGTAGAGGGTATCGGCATCGCCGTGGAAAAGGGCTTCCAGCAGGGCGGCGAGCTGATCCGCAGCAAGGGCATCCAGCTGGAGAGCCTTGCCATCGTGGACGCAATGGACAGCACCACCGGCGAGATCACCTTCCGCCCCCAGCCGAACCAGAACTAAAAATTATGATACATTTCAGCGTAACGGAATGGCTGCGGACGTTCCGTTATTTTTTTTGTGGGTGAATAGCAGCATTTGCAGCGGCGCTGCGGGTAAAGGTATCTGCTTGCCGCAAGCGTGCAAAGACGCTCCGCTGGGCCAGAGGCAGGGAGGGGTGTTCCGAGTCCCCCCTCCCTACCTCTGGACTCCACCCACCCCGCAACGGGCCAAGGGCTGCTCGCCCTTGACAATCCTAAAGAAGAAGTCGAAGCACAAAAAAGCTAGCGCTGCGCCAGTCGGCGCTATCGCTTTAACGCTTTTTTCGCTTCTCCATTTATAGCCCTTCAGTCGCTGCGCGACAGCTCCCCCGAGGGGGAGCAAGCGCCTGCCCGCAGCGCCACGCTTTCGCAGAAAGCGGCGCTGCAAATGCTGTTTCCCTCCACGACCCCTCCTGTGAAAATGCAATGCCGGAGCGTCCGCAGACGCTCCGGCATTGCTCTATTTAAAATAATTTTTCCGCTGACTATGGCCAGAGCGCAAGCGGAGGCCATTCCAAATCGTCACGCCCCGTCAAAGCTGTCCCCATCGGCGGGCAGGGCAGCGGCTTGCGCGTCTGCGCTGCCGCTGTCTGCTGCCCGGGGGACGCCTTTGTATACCAGCGTCTGCTCCAGCACCTCGGCACAGACCGGTGCCGAGAGACTGCCGCCGGCGGTGGTCCAGCTGTGGGGCTCATCCAGACAGACCAGACACAAGAACTGCGGGTCATCGATGGGTGCCACTGCCACAAAGCTGGCAATGCGGGCCTTCTCGTCGGCGCTGTCCAGCTTTTGGCTGGTGCCGCTTTTGCCGCCCACCCGGTAGCCCGCGATCTGCGCGTTGCGCCCGCCGCCGTACAGCACCACTGCCTCCATCATCTCCCGCATGGTGGCAGAGGTGGCGGGCTGGATCACCTGCCGTTTGCACACCGGGGCGTTGTGCTGCAAAATGCTGCCGTCCGGCGCAAGAATATCCGAGACCAGATACGGCTGCATCAGCTTGCCGCCGTTCACCACCGCGCAGACGGCGGCAGCCATTTCCAGATACGAGATCTTGCTGCTCTGTCCGAAGGCACAGGAGGCCAGCTCCACCGGCCCCATACGGTCGGCGGTGTAGTACAGGCTCTTTTTCGGCTCGGCGGGCAGGTCGATGCCGGTGGGCTCCCGCAGGCCAAAGGCGGCAAAATAATCGCAGAAAGCCTGTTTGCCCAGCCGCGCCCCGATCTGGATAAAGCTCTGGTTGCAGGAGTTTTCCAGTGCTTGGGTCACGGTCTGGCTGCCGTGGCGCTTGTGGTTGGCACAGTGGAACCGCGTGCCCGCCACCGAGATGGAGTCTCCGCAGTAAAAGGTGGAGCGCCGGGTGATGGCTCCGGCGTCCATCGCCGCCGCGCAGGTAATCAGCTTAAACACGCTGCCGGGCTCGTATAAGTCGCTCACCGCCTTGTTGCGCCACTGGGTCTGCTGTGCCAGCTGCAAGGCAGCGGTGCGCTCTTTGCCGGAAAGGGCATCCACGGCGGCGCGTGCGGCCTTGTCGGCGATGACCCGGGGCTGGTTGGGGTCATAGGCCGGGGTGGTGGCCATGGCCAGCACTGCTCCGGTGTTCACCTCCATCACGATGCCCACGCTGCGGGCGGCTACATGGTGCTCCTGCACCGCATAATTCAACGCATTTTCAAGATAATGTTGAATATTTGCATCAATGGTCAGCCGCAGCCCGCAGCCCTCCACGGGGGCAAGCTCGGTCTCGTAACTCTGCGCCAGCGTGTAGCCCCAAGCGTTCACGGCGGTCAGCACTACTCCGTTCTGCCCGGTAAGGGTGTCGTTGTATTTCAGTTCCAGCCCGCTGACCCCGGCGTTGTCTACGTTGGTGAACCCCAGCACCGAGGCCAGCAGCTCCCCCTGTGGGTACCAGCGTTTGGAATCCTGATTGATGCGCACGCCGGTAATGCCGTTCGCCGCGCAGAAATCCCGCACGGCATCGGCGGTTTCCCGCTCCACCCGGTAACGCAAAAGGCAGTCGTTGGAGCGCCGGTCGCTGAACTTTTCCAGCAGCCTTGCCTCGTCCAGCTCTAAAATCTCCGCAAGCCCCTTGGCGGCAAGGGTAAGCTTATCCTCGGGCATCTCCCGGGGGCTGGCGCGCAGGGTCCAGCAGCTGCTGTTGGCGGCAAGCAGCGCGCCGTCAGCGCTGTATATCTTGCCCCGGTCGGCGGGCACGACAGTGTCCCGCAGCTGCTGTCCCAGCGCCCGCTGGGTGTACCAGCCGCCGGTGCATAATTGCAGCCAGAACAACCGCCCGATGAGCCCTGCAAAGCAGACGGCGCACAGGCCCACCGCAATGAGCCGTGCCCGCAGACGGAACGCCCGCTCCGGCAAAGTGCGCAGGGCGTCCGTGGGTTTTGAGCCGCGCATGGCAGCACCCCCTTTGCGGGCAGTTTATGCGCCCGGCGGCAGCGTGTATGACTAACCGCCCCCGCACCCGCGTACAATAACAGAAACGGAGGTGACCGGGATTGCACAGAACTGCTGCCCGCAAAGGGCTGCTGCGGCCGCTGCCGCCCATGGACCTGCCCTTTCTGGTGCTGGTGCTCACGCTGGTAGCCTTTGGGCTGGTGATGCTGTGCAGCGCCAGCAGCGCGGTGGCGCTGTACCGTCGGCAGGACGCCTTTGCCTATGTGCGGCCGCAGCTGCTGTACGCCGCCATGGGGCTGGTAGCCATGTGGATGGCCAGCCGGGTGGACTACCACATCTATCACAAGCTGGCGTGGCCGCTGTTGGCGCTCTCGCTGGTGCTGCTGACGGCGGTGCTGTTCATGCCGGAATATAACGGCTGCAAGCGCTGGCTGGTGCTGCCGGGGCTGGGCACATTACAGCCCAGCGAGATCGCCAAGTTTGCAGTGGTGCTGGTGTTTGCCCACATCATCGCTTTGAACCACGACCGCATGGGCAGCTTTGCGGTGGGGGTAGTGCCCTTTGCGCTGGTGCTGGGGGTGGTGGCGGTACTCATGCTGCTGGAGCCCCACCTTTCCGGCACGGTGCTGATTTTAAGCATCGGCGCGGTGCTCATGTTCGTGGGCGGCACCGGGCTGCGGTGGTTCATGCTGGCAGGAGCAGGCGGCGCTGCCGCCATCGGCACGGCCATTGTGCTGATGCCGGAGCTGGTGCCCTACGCCGCCGACCGGCTCAATTCATGGCTCGACCCCTTTGCCGACCCGCTGGGTGACGGCCACCAGACCATCCAAAGCCTGTACGCCATCGGCAGCGGTGGGGCTGCGGGGCTGGGGCTGGGCAACAGCCGCCAGAAGCATCTGTTCGTGCCCGAGCCGCAGAATGACTTCATCTTTTCCATCCTCTGCGAGGAATTGGGCTTTCTGGGCGCGTGTGCGGTGATATTGCTGTTCAGCGCGCTGCTGTGGCGGGGCATCACGCTGGCGGCGCACGCGCCGGACCGCTTTGGCGCACTGCTGGTGGTGGGCTTTGTGGTGCAGGTAGCATTGCAGGCGGTGCTGAACATTGCGGTAGTCACCAACACCATCCCCAACACCGGCATCAGCCTGCCCTTTTTCTCCTCCGGCGGCACCAGCCTGATGATGCTTCTGGGCGAGATGGGCATCGTGCTTTCCGTCTCTCGGGGCGAAAGCTGATAAAAGGCTGCATTTCCTGCCGCAATGGGGCAGCAACGGCGCAGAAATAGCGGAAAAACACGGACAAATGACCGGACAAACCCAGCAGACAGCGGGAAGGCCGTTTCCGGCGCATTTCTTTAACCAAAGACCCTCGTTTTGCATACCATGGGGTAACTTTTGCAGAACGGGGGTCTTGGCATGGCTGGGGATTGGATCATTACGGGCGGACGGCCTTTGCAGGGCAGGGTGGAACTGCCTGCGGCCAAAAACAGTGTGCTGCCGTTGCTGGCAGCAGCACTGCTGTGCAGCGGGCCGGTGCGGCTGCAAAATGTGCCGCGCCTGACCGACGTAGAGGACTGTCTTGCCCTGCTGCGGGGCGTGGGCTGCACGGCGGGCTGGCAGGGCGCAGAGCTGGTGGTGCAGGGGCAGCCCATGCGCACCGACCTTGCACCGGAGGCCGCAGGCCGGATGCGGGCGTCCATCCTGTTCTGCGCGCCGATGCTGGCGCGGCTGGGGCGGGTGAACACCGTACTGCCCGGGGGCTGCCGCATCGGGGCAAGACCCATCGACCTGCATTTGCAGGGGCTGGCGCAGATGGGCGTGCGGCAGCTGCCCGCAGCGCCCGGACAGCTTACACTGTACGCCCCGGCGGGGCTGCGGGGCGCGGAGATCTGTCTTAGCTTTCCCAGCGTGGGCGCTACCGAGACGCTGTTGCTGGCCGCTGCTACGGCGCAGGGGCAGACCGTGCTGCATGGTGCCGCAAAGGAACCGGAGATCGTGGATCTTGCCGCCTTCCTCAACGTCTGCGGCGGCTGCGTGGAGGGCGCGGGCACCGACACCATCCGGGTGCAGGGAAAGCGCTGCCTTGCAGGCTGCACCTTTGCACCGGTGGCAGACCGTATCATCGCCTCTACGCTGGCCTGTGCGGCGGCAGCGGCGGGCGGCAGGGTAGAACTGGCGGGCTGCGCACCCGGGCTGTATGCGCCGTTGCTGGAAATTCTGGAACAAATGGGCTGCACCGTAGAGCGTGCGCGCGATGCTGCCGCCATTTCACGGTTCGGGGCGTTGCGCGGCGCGGGAAATGTGCACACCGCACCTTATCCCGGTCTTGCCACGGACGCCGCCCCGCTGCTGGCGGCGGTGATGCTCTGCGCACAGGGCGAAAGCAGCTTGCAGGACAGGGTGTTTGAACACCGTTTTGCCTGCGCCGAGGGCTTTGCGGCGCTGGGGGCAAACGTCCGGGTGGCAGAGCGCACCCTGTATGTGCAGTCCGCCGGGGTGCTGCACGGGGCAAAGCTGACCGCACCGGACCTGCGGGGCGGGGCAGCGCTGGTGATTGCGGCACTGGCTGCCCGGGGCAGCAGCCGCCTTGGCGGGGTGGAGTTTGTCCGGCGCGGCTATGCAGACCTTGACCGGCTTTTGGCGGGGCTGGGCGCACAGATTTGGCAGGAAATACCCGCCCGGAGTGGGGTTATGAAAAAAACACCCACGAAAAAGCAATTTTGTCTTGCAATCGGAATGAAAAAATGATACGATACTGTTATATAAGTATCGTATGATAATATCTGTGCGGCTTTTGCGCAGTTCCACATAAAAATCCGATGGAGGACAAAGTTATGGCATTGATGCTCGATGAAGAACTGGACGAGAACGTTACGACGATCAAGGTGATCGGTGTGGGCGGCGGCGGCGGCAACGCTGTGAACCGCATGGTGAGCGACGGCCTGCAGGGCGTGGAGTTCATCGCAATGAATACTGACCAGCAGGCACTGGCCAAGAACCATGCCTCGGTCAAGGTGCAGCTGGGTTCCAAGCTGACCAAGGGTCGCGGTGCGGGTGCAGACCCGGAAATCGGCCAGCGCGCCGCGGAAGAAAGCAAGGACGAGATCGCCAACGCCCTCAAGGGCTCCCAGATGGTCTTTATCACCGCCGGTATGGGCGGCGGCACCGGCACCGGTGCAGCACCCGTTGTGGCCGAGGTGGCACACGATTTGGGCATCCTGACCGTCGGCATCGTTACCAAGCCTTTCTCCTTTGAGGGCAAGCGCAAGATGGGCCTGGCCGAGCAGGGCATTGCCAACCTGCTGATGCACGTTGACAGCCTGATCGTCATCCCCAACGAGCGCCTGAAGATGATCAGTCAGGAAAAGATCACCCTGATGAACGCCTTCCAGGCCGCCGATAACGTGCTGCGTCAGGGCGTGGAGTCCATCTCTGCCCTGATCAATGTGCCCGCCTTCATCAATCTGGACTTCGCCGATGTGCGCTCCATCATGAAGGATGCCGGCTACGCCCACATGGGCGTGGGCAGCGCCAAGGGTGCAGGCAAGGCCGAGAACGCCGCCAAGGCTGCAATCTCCAGCCCGCTGCTGGAGACCAGCATTGCCGGTGCGCACGGCGTTATCATCAACATCACTTCCAGCCCCGACATCGGTCTGGAGGACGTGGAGACCGCCGCAGGTCTCATCACCCAGAGCGCACATCCCGATGCAAACATTATCTGGGGTACTGCCTTTGATGAGAATCTGTCCGATGAGATGCGCGTAACCGTTGTGGCCACCGGCTTCGACAACAAGAGCGCCAGCGATCTGCGCAACAGCATCAACAACGCCATGGGCGGTGCACAGTCTGTGCCGTCTGCGGTGTTCAGCAGCGATACTGGCGCAGCCGCAGCCCCGGCATCCAATGCCGCACCGGCTGCTGCTCCGGCTGAAAAGAAGGCTGTGGAAGAGGAAAGCAGCGATAACCGTTACTACGACGAGCTGCTGGCCATCCTGAACAAGCGGAAGTAATTACAGGCTACAATGGGGCTGGCAGCTGCGCCCATGCGGTCAGCGCAAGCCCCGTGCAAGGTGTGCATGGGAGGGCATCATGGTGCAGACAGAGCGGGAGACCGGTGCCCTGCGCGGACAATTTGCCCGGCAGGCCGCTGTACAGGCATCTGCCGCAGCACAGGCGGAAAGCGCCCGGGCGCAGGCAGAGCAGCTGAGCCGTAAGCTGGCTGCGGCACGCGCCGAGGTGCGCCGGTACCAGACCCGGATGTTCGCCTTTGAGCGCACCCTGCTTGCTCTCAAGCACGAGAATGCAGAGCTGGAAGCCGCCTGTGAGCAGGCGCGGGAGCAGCTGGAACAGGCCAATGCCCGGGCAGAACAGGCTGAGGCCGCCTGCCGCAGAGCGGAAGCTGCTCTTGCTGCCATGCAGCAGACTGCCCCGGAAGCACCCGTGCAGCCGGATACAGCCCCCGAGGCCGTGCCGCAATGCGAGGCTGCCCCGGAACAGCCTGTACCGGAAACGGAGGAGACTCTCTGTGCCCCGGAACAGGCGCTGCCCCCGGAGCCCGCACAGCCTGCATGGCAGCCGGAGACCCGGCTGGAGCAGATGGCTGCGGAGCTGATGGGCTGGTTCGATGCCATGATGCCCCAAGAATGAACCTTAAAAGGACTGTTGCGTGTTTTGCGCAGCGGTCCTTTTTCTTTCAGAGTGGAACGATTTAAAATGCGCTCCGCTTTGCTTTGCGCATCATCAGAGGAAAGACTGTTTTTAATTTGCAATTCTGGAAAATCTGCGGATTTTCCAGAATTGCCCTTTCACCAGAAATAGGTTTCAGTACGGATTGGATTGCATTTATACAACCGGGAATGAGAACGCTTGCAGAAAATACCGGAAAATGGCAGAAATGTTGCACGCAGCCTTGCATTTTGCTGTAAAATCCAGTAAAGTATAAATGAATGCAATAAAGCGGATGTTAGGGAAAACCTATTACATCCAGTCAGTGCGGACGGTGTGCCCGGAACAAAGCCGGGGCAGAAGGATGCGCCGCAAAAGGAGAAACATGGCCATGAACGAGAAACCGAAGATCCTGATCGCGGATGATTCCGAGATCAACCGTGCCCTGCTCAAGGAGATACTGGGCGATGGCTATGACTATCTGGAAGCAGAGGACGGCGCAGCGGCAGTGGAGCTGATGCGGCAGCGCACGGATATCTCTCTGTTGCTGCTGGACCTGATGATGCCCGGCATGGACGGCTTTGATGTGCTGCGGGTGATGAAGTACCACGCATGGCTGGACGAGATCCCGGTCATCGTCATTTCGGCGACAGAGGACACCGCCAACATCGAGCGCGCCTACGATCTGGGGGTAACGGACTATATCCGCCGTCCCTTCGAGCGGATCATGGTGCTGCGCCGGGTGAAGAATGTCCTCATGCTGTACGCCAAGCAAAAGCGGCTCACCCGCCTTGTCACTGATCAGGTGTACGAAAAAGAACACAACAGCGTGCTGATGATCAGCATCCTGAGCCATGTGGTGGAGTTCCGCAACAGCGAGAGCGGGCTGCATGTTCTGCACATCCGCACCCTGACCGACCTGCTTTTGCACCGGCTGGTGCAAAAGACTGACCGTTATCAGCTGGACGAAAGCGATATCGCCCGCATCAGCACCGCCTCGGCGCTGCACGATATCGGCAAGATCGTCATCCCGGAGGAGATCCTGAACAAGCCCGGACGCCTGACCGCCGAAGAGTTTGCCATTATCAAGAACCATACCGTGGCGGGCGCGCAGATGCTGCAGGATCTGGGACAGGTTATTGCCCGGGACGAGCCGCTGTTGCAGGTGGCGCACGCCATCTGTCGCTGGCACCATGAGCGCTGGGACGGCAATGGCTACCCTGACCGGCTGAAAGGGGACGAGATCCCCATTGCGGCGCAGGTGGTGGCGCTGGCGGACGTGTACGACGCCCTGACCAGCGAGCGCTGCTATAAGCACGCCTACGACCACGACACCGCACTGCGCATGATCCTAAACGGCGAGTGCGGCGCTTTTAACCCGCTGCTGCTGGACTGCCTGCAAAAGTCCTCGGAGCAGCTGCGCACCGAGCTGACCCGCTCGGAGTGGGACCGCGGCTTTCGGCAGGAGACCCACCGCCTTTCCGAGGAGATTTTGCACCGGGAGGCGCTGCCCCGGGAGAACCACTCCCAGTTGCTGCTGGAACAGGAAAAGGAACGCACGGATTTCTACGCCGCCCAGTGCGGCGGCATCCGGTTCGACTACGACCTGCTGGCAGGCAGCGTGACCGTGTATGACTACCATGCCGAGCCCTTGCAGCAAAAAACGGTGACCGATTTTGCACAGGGCAGGGGACTTGGCTTTTTGAACGAGCAGGATCAGCGCAAGCTTTCCAAGGCCATCAGCCGCGCCACGCCGGAAGCACCGGACGTGGTGTTGCCGGTCATGGTGGAGCGAGATGGGAAGCCGCACCTGCACCGGATGGCGCTGCACACCATCTGGAGCGGTGCTGGGGTGCGCCGCTGCGTGAACGTGCTGGGGCAGCTCACCGATGAACAGCACCGCGTGGAGCATCAGGCAGAGCTGCTGACTGCGACCGACCCGGAGGAAGATCCCGCCCGGTTCCTACGGCGGCTGCAGGGCATCTTTGATGTGGTGCGTCTGGTAGACCCGGAGCACCGCAAGGTGCTTGCGCTGGATAGCGACGGCATCCTGACCGAAAAGCCCGGCAACTGCCACATGGTATGGAACCGGGATAACCGGTGCGAAAACTGCATCTCGGCCAAAGCCTACGCCCGCAAGACCATTCTGAATAAGATCGAGTTCAAGGACGAGGAGGCCTACTTTGTCATCTCCAAGTACATCGAGGTAGGCGGCAGGGGCTGTATGCTGGAAATGGTCACCCGGCTGACGGATGGCCGCTGGCTGGATATGGGCGGCCACCGGCTGCTGCTGGACCGCTGCGACGGAATGGAGCGCAGCGCCTTCGTAGACCCCCTGACCGGGGCCTACACCCGCCGCTATTTTGATAAGTTCCTTGCCGGGGGTGAGATGCACGGCGGCGTGGCGATGATCGATGTGAACCAGTTCAAGTCGGTCAACGACAGCTTTGGGCATCTGGTGGGGGACGAGGCGCTGCAAACCGTGGCCGCAGCCATGCAAAGCTGCCTGCGCCAGACCGATATCCTGATCCGCTACGGCGGCGATGAATTTTTGCTGCTGATGCCCCAGAACTGCCCTGACGGCGTAGAAAGCGTCATCCGGCGGGTGCAGAACGCTGTGCAGGCGGCACGGGTGCCCAGCCACCCGGAGCTCCGGCTTTCGGTAAGCATTGGCGGCGTGTGCAATGTGCAGCCCCTGACCGAGGCTATCCGGCAGGCTGATGCCCGGATGTACTGCAATAAAGAAAACGGTGAGCAGGTGTTATAACCGCAGCTGACGACAAAAAAGAGACAGGCGACCCTTTCCGGGAAGCCTGTCTCCTCTTTTTATCAAAGAAATCTTTTATTTCCGCTGCCGGGCGGCGATCTGCGCGGCAGTGGGTGGGATATCGCCCTGCGCCGCTTTTTCCAGCTGGCTCAGGCGGCGATCCAGATCGGTGAGCCGCTGCGAGACGATGTCCGGCAGATCCTGCTGGTCCAGATCGTCGGCAGGGTTCACCGCCTTGTTGTTGATGCGCACCACCTCGGCGGGCACGCCCACGGCGGTGCAGTTGGCGGGCAGGTTGCGCAGCACCACGCTGCCTGCGCCGATGCGGGCGTTATCCCCGATGAACACTGGGCCCAGCACCTTGGTGCCCGCGCCGATAAGCACATTGTTGCCCAAGGTGGGGTGGCGTTTGCCGGTATCTTTGCCGGTGCCGCCCAGCGTTACCCCGTGGTAGATGGTGCAGTTATCCCCGATTTCGCAGGTCTCGCCGAACACGATGCCCATGCCATGGTCGATGAACAGACACTTGCCGATGGTGGCACCCGGGTGGATCTCGATGCCGGTGCGGTGGCGGCCATGTTGGCTGACCCATCGTGCCAGAAAAAAGTGCTTGTGCTCGTACAGCCAGTGCGCAATGCGGTGGTACACCAGAATGTGGAATCCCGGGTACAGCAGCATTACCTCCAGCACGCTGCGTGCGGCGGGGTCCTTGCGCTGGATGTTCCGCGCGTCCTCAAGTAAACCCATGCGGAAAACCTCTCTTTCCCATAAACACCCGCCCACGCGGCGGGGCTCTCCCTTTTACCGTATTATAATAGCACAGCAGGAGACGAAAGTACAGTGCCGCGCTAGGGATTGTGGAACAAAATGGCATTTATTTTGCCGCATGGCCCGGGTTTTGGGTAGAGTATCCAAAATTCGGCGAGAGATACCAGAAACCTTTTAGCACCTGTTTTTGCGCGCAGCCATTGACATATTTTGCGGTTCTATGATAAAATAATACGAATGAAAACGCAACCATCAAGAAAAGGAGAAACACCATGCTGTGCAGCGCCCAGAACCCGAAACTGAACAAGCAGTTCGCGTCCGGTTTTGCCGTGGCTTCGTTGTTTCCTTTTTTTGCGCAATGAGCTTTTCCCTTTGCGGGGAAAAGTTTTTTTTTGCCCGTTTTCGGGCGTTTGATACCTAAAAATACCATTACAGGAGGGAATCGCGATGCTGCTGACAAACGCTGTGAACACCGAGGGACGGCCGCTCGAGATCTTTGTAAAGGATGGAAAGATCGCTGCCGTAGGGCAGGATCTTTCCGCCCTTGCCGCCGAGAACGAGACGGTGGTGGATGCCGGTGGGCTGACGGTGCTGCCCGCATTTGTGGACCTGCACTGCCACTGGCGCACCCCGGGCTTTGAGTACAAGGAGGACATCGAGACCGGCAGCCGCGCTGCTGCCGCCGGTGGCTACACCTTTGTAAACCTGATGCCCAACACAAAGCCCGTCTGCTCTTCCGCCGCACAGGCTGTGATGGTGGAGCAGAAAGCTGCCGAGGTGGGGCTGTGCGATGCAAACCAGACCGTCTCCATCACCGAGAACTTTGACGGTGTGAGCATCGACCACCTCAAGACCCTGCCCGCCAGCGTGAAGTTCATCACCGAGGATGGCCACGGCGTGCAGGATAACGCCACCATGGCGCGGGCATTTGCCATCTGCACCCAAAAGGACATCACGGTCATGAGCCACGCCGAGGATATGGAGATCAGCCCGTGGGACTACCGTCTGGCCGAGGATATCGAGACAGTGCGCAACTGCTGGCTGAGCGAGTACTACCAGACCCGGCTGCACATGTGCCATGTGTCCACCCGGGGTGCGCTGGACGCCATCCGTATGGCAAAGCTGCGGGGCGCACCCGTCACCTGTGAGGTGACCCCCCACCACCTGTGGTTCACCAACGACACCTGCGACTACCGGGTCAACCCGCCCATCCGCACCGCCGATGACGTGGAGGCACTGGTGGAGGGCATCCGCACCGGCATCGTGGACGCCATTGCCACAGACCATGCACCCCACTCCGAAGAGGATAAGCTGAAGGGCATGGCCGGTATGGTGGGCAGCGAGACCGCCTTCGGCGTGTGCTACACAAAGCTGTGCAAGCAGGAGGGACTGCCGCTGGAGCTGCTGGTGCATCTGATGAGCACCCGCCCCGCCGAGATCCTAGGCCTTGCCAAGGGTCAGCTGGAGCCGGGCTTCGATGCCGATTTTGTGCTGGTGGATCTGGACACCCCCTACACGGTGGAAAAGGAAAAGCTGCACTCCAAGAGCCACAACACCCCCTTTGACGGTGCACAGCTCTACGGCAAGGTGTTTGCCACCATCAAGGCCGGTAAGATCACCTATCAGGCCGAGGAGTAAAAAACAAAACCCTCTCTGAAGTTCCCCCGAGGAGGAGCTTCAGAGAGCACGGAAAGCAGTTTGCATATCACGAAAAGAAACAGTTGCCCTCAAGAGAAAAAGCTCCCCCTTCGGGGGAGCTGGCGCGCAAGCGCCTGAGAGGGTTCTACAATACGACTTACAGGAGGACACCCAAATGACGAACATGGACAAACTGTACGAAGCTGTGGAAGCCCGCGGCCCGGTGTGCGTGGGTCTGGACACCGACTTCAGCTACCTGCCCGCCGATTTTGTGGACAGCACCCTGACCAAGGGCGAGAACATCGTGCGCTTCAACAAAAAGCTCATTGATGCCACCAAGGCTGTGGCGGGCTGCTACAAGGTGCAGATCGCTTATTATGAGTCTCTGGGTCTGGAGGGCATGAAGGCCTACGCCGACACCCTGAAGGCTGTGCGCGAGGCCGGTGTGCCGGTGATCGCGGACATCAAGCGCGGTGACATTGCCAAGACCGCCGAGATGTACGCCATGGGTCACTTTACCGGCGATTTTGAGAGCGATTTCGTCACGCTGGCACCCTACATGGGTCTGGACTCCATCAGCCCCTATCTGCCCTACGCCGAAAAGCAGGGCAAGGGTATGTTCGTGCTCTGCCGCACCTCCAACGGCGGCGCCAAGGACTTTGAGTACGAGAAGCTGGCCGACGGCCGTCACGTCTACGATCTGGTGGGCGACAAGCTGAACGCACTGGGCAAGGACTACATGGGCGAGCACGGCTACTCCTCCATCGGTCTGGTCATCGGCGGTACCCACATCGAGGAGGCTACCGAGATCCGCGCAAAGTATCAGGACAGCTTCTTCCTGATCCCCGGCTACGGCGCACAGGGCGGCAAGGCCGAGGATATCGCCCAGTACCTCACCAAGGGCAACGGCGGCGTGGTCAACTCCAGCCGCGGCATCCTGCTGGCTTACAAGAAGCAGCCGGGCACTGCCTTTGACGAGGCCGCTTACAACGAGTGTGTGAACATGAAGGAGGCCATTGCTCATGCGTGCAGCCTGCTGTGAAGCCACCGTCCTGCGCAATGAGGTCATTGCCCCGGACATCCGCCTGCTGACCGTGGTGTGGCCGGACCGCGACCACGCCCCCCACGCAGGCCAGTTCTTCACCCTACGCTCCTGGGGCGCAGACGAAGCCCCCTTCCTGTCCCGCCCTATCAGCGTGCACCGCTGGAACCCGGACAGCAGCACCATCGAGTTTTTGTATCAGGTGGTGGGCGAGGGAACCGAGAAGCTGGCGCAGCTCAAGCAGCAGGATACCTTCCAGCTCACCGGCCCCATGGGCAACGGCTTTGATGTGCCGGATATCCTGAGCAAGTATCAGAAGATCGCCGTGGTGGGCGGCGGCATCGGCACTGCGCCCATGTTCCAGCTCACCCGCGAGCTGGCCGCTGCCGGAGTAAAGCCGGACGTGTTCTTCGGCTTCCGCGACACCCCCTACTGCATGGAGGAGTACCGCAGCATCGCAAACCTTGTAAAAGTATCCACCGACACCGGTGCGGTGGGCTTCCACGGCTTTGTCACCCAGCTGTACGACCCCGCCGATTACGACGTGGTGCTGGTGTGCGGCCCCACCGTGATGATGAAGAACGCCGCCCGCCTGTGTGCCGAAAAAGGCACCCCCTGCTTTGTGAGCATGGAAAAGAAGATGGCCTGCGGCATTGGTGCCTGCCTTGGCTGCACCTGCGAGACCAAGGGCGGCGAGGGCAAGAGCGTGTGCAAGAACGGCCCTGTATTTGACGCAACGGAGGTGTTCTTCTGATGGCAGACCTGAAAACCAACCTGCTGGGCTTTGTGATGAACAGCCCGGTCATCGGCGCATCCGGCACCGTGGGCTACGGTGTTGAGTACGAGGAGCTGGCCGATTTTGCTAAAATCGGCGGCATCTCCGGCAAGGGGCTTACCCTGCACGGCCAGTACGGCAACAAGGGCGAGCGCCTGTGGGAGACCCCCTCCGGCCTCATCAACAGCATCGGCCTGCAGAACCCCGGCGTGCAGCACTTTATTGACGTGGAGCTGCCCGAGATGCTGGAACTGAAGCAGAAGTACGGCACGGTGGCCATTGCAAACCTTGGCGGCCACAGCGAGGAGGAGTATGTGGAAGGCGCAGCGATGCTGAGCGAGAGCGCAGTGGACATCGTGGAGCTGAACATCTCCTGCCCCAACGTCAAGGTGGGCGGCATGGCCTACGGCGTAAAGGCCGAAGCTGCCGGTGAGGTGGTGCGCATGGTGCGCGCTGCCTGCAAAAAGCCCCTGATGGTCAAGCTGAGCCCGCAGGCCGAGAATATCCCCGAGATGTGCAAGGCTGTGGAAGCCGCCGGTGCGGACGCCATCAGCCTGACCAACACCTTTCAGGCCTGCGCCATTGACTTGGAAAAGCGCCGCCCGGTGTTCAACAACATCTTTGCCGGTCTGTCCGGCCCGGCGGTGCGCCCCATTGCCCTGCGCATGGTATGGCAGGCCGTGGGGGCTGTAAACATCCCGGTGGTGGGTCTGGGCGGCATTGCCACCGGCCGTGACGCACTGGAATTCATCATGGCAGGCGCCACCGCAGTGCAGGTGGGTGCCGCAAACTTTGCAAACCCCCGCGCTATGGAAACCATTGCCGACGAGATGGCAGCATGGATGGACAAGAACGGCGTGAAAACGCTGGATGAGATCCGCGGCTGCGCCCGTCATGCAGAATAAAAACGGATATATCCATAAAATATCTACAATTATGCGCATAAAATAAAACTTAGCGCATAAATTTGCAAATAGTGTAAAAGCGTGGTACAATACCACCCAAAGGAATATACACCACTGAAAAGAGAGGGAGAAGTACAATGAGTGAAGCACTTGAAATTCTGAAGAGCTGTGACGCATTTCTGGAGGGTCACTTCCTGCTGTCCTCCGGCCGGCACTCCGGCGCATACTGCCAGATGGCTTATCTGCAGCAGTACCCGGACCGCTGCGCCGAGGTGATGAAGGCTGTGGCCGATAAGGTCAAGGAACTGGATGTGGACGTCATCGTCGGCCCTGCCATGGGCGGCATCGTGTACGCCTACGAGCTGGCCCGCCAGACCGGCAAGCGCGCCATCTTTACCGAGCGCGTGGACAACGTGATGTGCCTGAAGCGCTTTGCCATCCATCCGGGTGAAAAGTGCATCATCGCCGAGGACGTGGTGACCACCGGCATCTCCTCTCTGGAGACCAAGCGCGTCATCGAAGAGGCCGGCGGCATCTGCCTTGGCATCACCTGCGTGGTGGACCGCACCAAGCCCGAGGCTCCGTCTCCCATTCCCATTCTGGCCAGCGCCCTGAAGCTGGACCTGCCCAACTATACCCCGGAGGAGTGCCCCATCTGCAAGGAGGGCAAGCTGCCGCTGGTGCATCTGGGCAGCCGCAAGATGAAGCAGGAAGCAAAGCAGACCCTGTAAACTGAAAGCTTTTGTTGAAACGAGGAAAACTATGAACGCATATCTTCTTTTGGCAAACGGCATGGTCTTTGCCGGACAGTCCGTGGGCGCGCAGGGCGTGACCGTGGGCGAGGTGGTGTTCTCCACCGGCATGGTGGGCTTTCAGGAGACCCTGACAGACCCCAGCTACTACGGCCAGATCATCACCCAGACCTACCCCCTCATCGGCAACTACGGCATGAACCACGATGACATGGAGTCCGACCGTATCTGGGCAAAGGGCTACATCGTGCGCGAAGCCTGCACCACCCCCTCCAACTGGCGCTGTGAGGAGACGCTGGACAGTTTTTTGAAAAAGAACAATACCATCGGCATCGAGGGCATCGACACCCGTCACCTGACCCGCATCATCCGGGAGAGCGGCGTGATGAACGGCGCCATCCTGACCACCTTTGACCCCGCCGACCCGGCCAACAAGGCCGAGACCGAGGCACTGCTGGCTGAGATCCGCGCCTACGCCGTGACCGATGCCGTGAAGAACGTGACCTGCGCCGCCCCCGAGGTGTTCAACCCGGAAGGCGAGACCCATATCGTGCTGATGCACTACGGCTGCAAGCGCAATATCGTGCGCTGCCTTGTCAAGCGCGGCTGCAAAGTGACCGTGATGCCCGCCTTTGCAACGGCAGAGCAGATCAAGGCCCTTGCCCCGGACGGCATTATGCTGTCCAACGGCCCCGGCGACCCCGCCGAGCCGGTGGAGATTATCGAAAACCTCAAGCACATCTTTGAGTTGAACATCCCCACCTTCGGCATCTGTCTGGGTCACCAGCTGTCCGCACTGGCAGCCGGTGCCAAGACCATGAAGTTGAAGTACGGCCACCGCGGTGCCAACCAGCCTGTGACCGACTTTGAGTCCGGCCGCACCTTTATCACCAGCCAGAACCACGGCTACGCGGTCGTGGGCGAGGAGCTGCCCGCCGAGATGGGCGAGGTGGCACAGGTGAACGCCAACGACGGCACCTGCGAGGGCATCAAGTACAAAAAGTGGAACTGCTTTACCGTGCAGTTCCACCCGGAAGCAAACGGCGGCCCCAAGGACACCGAATTCCTGTTCGACCGCTTCCTGAACAACGTCAAAGCAGCAAAGGAGGCACGCTGAAATGCCGAAGGACCCCAGAATCAAAAAGGTGCTGGTCATTGGCTCCGGCCCTATCATCATTGGTCAGGCTGCGGAGTTTGACTACTCCGGTACGCAGGCCTGCCGCGCCCTGAAAGCAGAGGGCATCGAGACCGTTCTGCTGAACTCCAACCCCGCTACCATCATGACCGACCCGGATGTGGCCGACCATGTGTATATCGAGCCCATGACGCTGGAAGTCGTGGAGCGCATTCTGGACATCGAAAAGCCGGACTCCGTGCTGCCCAACCTCGGCGGTCAGATGGGTCTGAACCTGTCCATGGAGCTGGCACGCTCCGGCTATCTGGACCGCACCGGTATCCGTCTGCTGGCCTGCAAGCCCGAGACCATCGACCGTGCCGAGGACCGCGAGCTGTTCAAGGAGACCATGGAAAAGCTGCACCAGCCCATCATCCCCTCTGAGGTGGTGGAGAACCTGCAGGACGCACTGGACTGTGCCGACCGCATCGGCTACCCGGTCATTGTGCGCCCGGCCTTTACCATGGGCGGCACCGGCGGCGGCATCTGCGAGACCCGCGAAAAGCTGATCGAGATCGGCACCAACGGCCTGCGCCTTTCTCCCATCCATCAGATTTTGGTGGAAAAGTGCATCGCCGGCTGGAAAGAGATCGAGTACGAGGTGATGCGCGACCACAAGGGCAACGTGATCACCGTATGTAACATGGAGAACCTCGACCCCGTGGGCATCCACACCGGTGACTCGGTGGTCGTGGCTCCCTCCCAGACCCTGACCGACCACGAGTACCAGATGCTGCGTACCGCCGCACTGGATATCATTACCGAGCTGGGCATCGAGGGCGGCTGCAACTGCCAGTTTGCCCTGAAGCCGGACAGCTTCGACTACGCGGTCATCGAGGTCAACCCCCGTGTGTCCCGCTCCTCCGCACTGGCTTCCAAGGCTACCGGCTACCCCATTGCCAAGGTGGCGACCAAGATCGCCATCGGCTACACGCTGGACGAGATCACCAACGACGTTACCGGCAAGACCTGCGCCTGCTTCGAGCCTGCACTGGACTACATCGTGGTCAAGTACCCGAAGTGGCCGTTTGATAAGTTCGTCTACGCCGACAAGTCTCTGGGTACCCAGATGATGGCTACCGGCGAGGTGATGAGCATCGGCAATAGCTTTGAAGCCGCCATGATGAAGGCTGTTTCCTCCATTGAGCTGGGCATGGACACCCTGACCCACAAGCCCTTTGAGGAGCTGACCGACGAGGAAGTGGTGGAGCACATGCACGTTCAGGACGCCGAGCGCGTGTTCTGCGTGTACGAAGCGCTGAAGCGCGGCATCGACCACAAGGTCATCTACGATATCACCAAGATCGACTGGTGGTTCCTGGATAAGATGCAGCATCTGGCAGATCTGGAAAAGGGTCTGGCACAGTGCAACGGTGTGCTGTCTCTGGAGCAGTACAAGACTGCCAAGAAGTACGGCTTCCAAGATAAGACCATCCGCCGTCTGGCACAGGTGGATACCCTGCCTGTGGAGAACTACCGCGCCGGCTTCAAGATGGTGGATACCTGCGCTGCCGAGTTCTCGGCCAACACCCCCTACTTCTACTCCACCTACGACGGCGACAACGAGGCTGCAAGCTTCATCGCCGAGAAGGAAGCCGAGACCGCTGCCAAGGGTGAGCCTAAAAAGAAGAAGGTACTGGTCTTTGGCTCCGGCCCCATCCGCATCGGTCAGGGCATCGAGTTCGACTACTGCTCTGTGCACTGCGTATGGACGCTGAAAAAGAACGGCTGCGAGGCCATTCTGGTCAATAACAACCCCGAGACCGTCTCCACCGACTTTGATACCGGCGACCGCCTGTACTTCGACCCGCTGAACCCGGAGAGCGTGGACAACATCATTGCCACCGAAAAGCCGGATGCCTGCGTGGTGCAGTTCGGCGGACAGACCGCCATCAAGCTGGCCAAGCACATGGACGAGATCGGTCTGCCCATTCTGGGCACCCCGGCGGACGCCATTGACGAGGCCGAGGACCGCGAGCGCTTTGACGAACTGCTGGAGCGCTGCAACATCCCCCGCGCTCCGGGCCGTACCGTGTTCAATCTGGACGAGGCGCTGGCCGCTGCCGAGGAGATCGGTCTGCCGGTGCTGATGCGTCCCTCCTATGTGCTGGGCGGTCAGAACATGATCGTGGCCTACAACAAGGCGGATATCATCGAGTACATGGGCGTTATCACCGAGCACGTCGACATGGATCACCCGGTGCTGCTGGATAAGTACATCATGGGCACCGAGTGCGAGGTGGACGCTATCTGCGACGGCGAAAACTTCCTGATCCCCGGCATCATGGAGCAGGTGGAGCGCACCGGTGTGCACTCCGGCGACTCCATCTGTGTCTACCCGGCACAGCACCTGACGCAGGACGAGATCGACACCATGGTGGACTATACCGGCCGCTTTGCCCGCGAGTTGCACGTCACCGGTCTGGTCAATGTGCAGTACGCCGTCTCCCATGGCCGTGTGTATGTCATCGAGGTGAACCCCCGCTCCTCCCGTACCGTGCCTTACATCTCCAAGGTCACCGGCGTGCCCATGGTGGATATGGCCGTGCGCTGCTGCCTGGGCGAGAAGCTGACGGATATGGGCTACGGCACCGGTCTGCACCCCAACGCCCCCTATGTGGCGGTAAAGGTGCCCGTGTTCAGCTTTGAAAAGCTGCACGCCGTGGATACCCAGTTCGGCCCCGAGATGAAGTCTACCGGCGAGGTGCTGGGTATTGCGCCCAACTACCACGATGCCCTGCTCAAGGGTCTGATCGGTGCAGGCTATACCTTCAAGACCCCCGGCCCGGGCAGCTGCTGCATCTTCACCGTGAAGGACAGCGACAAGCCCGAGTTCGTGGATATTGCATGGAAGCTGAAGGATATGGGCTATAAGCTCTACGGTACCTCCGGCACCTGTGCATGGCTCAACAAGCACATGGTTCCCTGCAACGAGGTGCGCAACATCTCCGGCGAGGCACCCAACATCGTGGATCTGCTGCAGAGCGGTCTGGTGGACTATGTGTTCTCCACCAGCGCCAAGGGTCGTGACCCCCGGCGCGATTCCGTCCGCCTGCGCCGTAAAGCCGTGGAGCTGAGCATCCCCTGCATCACCGCAGTGGATACAGCCGCTTCTCTGGTGGACTGCCTGCGCAGCGAGCACAGTCTGGCAAACATCCCGCTGGTGGATATCGCCACTCTGTACCGCGGCAAATAAGCCCTGAGACCCGCATAAAATAGTTCTGTACAGCGCCTGCCGAAACGGTGGGCGCTGTATTTGTGCGGGGTGCACGGAACTGAATATAGTTCGTGTGCAATAAGATACATTTCGTGCGCAATCCATCGAAAACAGTACGAGAAATATGTTATACTCAACAACGCAAAATTTGCCAAAAGACGTTACTTTTGGACATTCCAGGAGGATATCGATACATGACCCGTTCCCAGATGATCGAAACCGTGGCACGTAAGACCGGCTTTACTGAAGCTCAGGTCGAGACCACGATGGATGCAATGTTTGACCAGATCGCGGACTGCCTGCGCGCTGACGAAAAGGTGACCATCGCCGGCTTTGGCCGCTTTGAGATGCGTCCCCGCAAGCCGAAGGCTTACACCAACCCCAAGACCAAGGTCTCCAGCCAGCTGGAGTCTACCTCCATCCCCGGCTTCAAGGCCAGCGGCCGCTTCAAGCAGAAGCTGGAGGCCGGCAAGAAGAGCGTGGAAGAGACCGCCTGATCCTGCACACTGAGAACCGTACCCGTGACCCCGGGTGCGGTTCTTTTTGTTTCTCTGCTGACAAGCGCGGCATTTCATGCTATACTTGTTGCAACGAGAAAAAACGCCACAAAGAACGGAGTTGTCCAAATGCTTTACAGCGAGTTGCAGTGCAGCGAAGCCATCCACAAGGCAGTGGAACGCATGGGCTTTGCTGAAATGACCGAGATTCAGGAAAAGACCATCCCCCTCATGCTGGCAGGGCATGATGTTATTGCCAAGGCACCCACCGGCACCGGCAAGACCTGTGCCTTCGGCATCCCGGTGGTGGAGCATATCCAGCCGGAAAACAAATATCCGCAGGCCGTCATTATGGCACCCACCCGGGAGCTTGCCCAGCAGATCGCTGAGGAACTGACCAACCTCACCTACTTTATGCCCGAGGTGCAGGTGGCCTGTGTGTATGGCGGTGCCAACATGGAAAAGCAGGCAAAGCGTCTGGCCGAGGGCTGCCAGATTGTGGTAGCCACCCCGGGACGGCTGATGGACCACTATAAGCACCACAGCATTGATATCTCCCATGTGACCCAGATCGTGCTGGACGAAGCCGATGAAATGTTGAACATGGGCTTTTATAAGGATGTGCGCCACATCATCGAGATGATGAAGGCACGCAAGGCGCTGTCCATGTTCTCCGCCACCATCAGCCGCGAGGTGATGGATATCGGCTGGCTGTACCAGCACAACGCCGAGGAGATCACCGTGCAGCCCCGGGAGGAAAGCCAGCCCAAGATCACCCAGTATATGCTGGAGACCTCCGGCCGCAACAAGCTGTCGGATCTGGCACAGATCATCATCGGCGAGGGCTACAAGCGGGTGATGGTGTTCTGCGATACCAAGTTCAACACCGCCACACTGGCAAACCAGCTGGCACGGCTGGGCTTCTCGGTGGACTGCCTGCACGGCGACCTCTCCCAGAAGGAGCGCAACCAGATCATGCAGGCTTTCCGGGACGGCAAGCTGGCCATTCTGGTGGCTACGGACGTGGCCGCCCGTGGCATCGATGTCTCGGATGTGGATGCTGTCATCAACTATGATGTGCCCAGCGAGAACGAGCACTACACCCACCGCATCGGCCGCACCGGCCGCGCCAAAAAAGAGGGCGTGAGCTACCTGTTCTATGTGCCGGAGGAAAAGAAGCGTGTGCAGGAGTTGCTGCGCCTGACCCGCAATACCGACCTGTGCACCCCGGTGCACTTCGACTTCAACCACGAGCATATCGTGGTAGAGAAAAAGCAGGACAACGCCGACCGTTTCCAAATCAAGTGCTATTTTTAAAGGAAGGAGCTGCTGTACGACCTTGTGCGGCGGCTCTTTTTGCAAAAAGGCTTGACCTTCCCCTTTGTGGAAGGTGTAGAATACTCCCGTAAGGAGGGGGTCGTGACCCATGAAGATCAACGAAGTGGAAGCCGCCGTCGGCGTGACCAAAAAGAACATCCGCTTTTACGAGGAAGAGGGGCTCATCAGTCCCAGCCGGGAGCCGGGCAACGGCTACCGCAGCTACTCGCAGGCGGATGTGGAACGTCTGCGCCGCATCAAGTTGCTGCGCAAGCTGGACGTGCCGCTGGCAGAGATCCGGGAGATGCTGGAAGGGCAGCGCACGCTGGCCGAGGGCATGAGCCAGCAGCTGGAACGTCTGCGCAGCCGCCGCGCCGACTTGGAGGAAGCAATCGGCTTCTGCACGCTGCTTCAACAGGAGAACGGCCCTCTGGAACAACTGGATGTGGAGCAGACGCTGGCGCGTCTGACCGCACGGGAAGAACAGGGAGTGACTTTTGTGAACATTGAACGTACCGACCAAAAGACCCGCCGCATCCGGGGTGCCTGCATCGGTGCCGCCCTTTTTGTGACCATGATGGCTTTTGTAATGGCTATCATGGGCTGGGCAATCTACACCGACCCGCAGGATGCCCCGCCGCTGCCGCTGCTGGTGGTGATGTTCGGCATCCCGGCGGGCTGCATCGTAGGCACCCTGAAGGTGCTGCTGGATCGGATCGAAGAGATCGGAAAGGGAGAAGAAGATGCTTATCGTAACTATTAACGAGATCCCGGGCAAAAAGCTGGAGGCGCTGGGCGTGGTGCGGGGCAGCACGGTGCAAAGCCGCAACCTTGGCCACGACATGATGGCCGGCTTCCGCACCCTTGTGGGCGGCGAGGTGACCGACTACGCAGATATGCTTACCGAAGCACGGCAGATCGCCACCGGGCGCATGGTCAAGGACGCTGAAAGCCTTGGCGCGGATGCCATTGTAGGGATGCGGTACGCCTCCGCCAGTGTCATGCAGGGCGCAGCAGAGGTCATAGCTTATGGAACGGCGGTGAAGTTCGTATGACAGCAAAAGAAAAACAGGGCTTCGGCCTGTACTTCCTGTTCGCCTTCGGCATGGCGTGGCTGTGCCAGGTCGGCGGCTGCATGGCACTATTGCAGCAGAATAATGCGGTGCTGTATCAGCTGGCGCTCATCGTTACCATGTTCTGCCCGCTGCTGGCTGTACTGCTGGTGCAAAAGGCATTTCTGCGCCAGCCCACCGGCATCGGCTGGAAGGTGCAGGGTAAGCGACGGTTCTGGCTGGCGGCATGGTTCGGCCCGGCGGTGCTCACCCTGCTGGGCGCAGTGCTGTATTTTGCCGTTTTCCCCTCCCGGCTGGACTTTTCCGGCAGCTGGCTGGTAGCCGCCTACGGCGGCGAGATGGACGCGCAGACCCTGCGCAGCCAGCTGGGGGTCTCCACCCTCAGTTATCTGCTGCAAAACGGGCTGTTTGCGGTGCTCCTTGCCCCGGCTATCAATATGTTCCCCGCGCTGGGCGAGGAGGTCGGCTGGCGCGGCTACATGATGCCTCGCCTGAAAGAGCGGTTTGGTCTGCTGAACGGCCGTCTGCTGGGCGGTGTTGTATGGGGCGTCTGGCACTGGCCGCTGATGCTGCTGGTGGGTTACGAGTACGGCACCAACTATCTGGGCGCACCCCTGCTGGGTCTGGTGGTGTGGTGCGTGGTCTGCTTTGCCCTGAACACCCTGCTGGATATCCTCTATGAGAAAACGGAGAGCATCTGGGTGCCTGCCATTGCGCACGGCGCGTTCAATGCCATTGCAGCATTGCCGCAGGTGCTGGTCACCCCGGCAGATGCTTATTATAATGTACTGGGCCCCATGCCCATTGGACTGATCGCCGCACTGCCGATGCTGGCAGCAGCCGTCTGGCTGACCCTGCGTGAGATGAAGCAGGAAGAAAAGAACTGAATCCCAAGGCAACAGCCGCTGCACTTTTTGTGTAGCGGCTGTTTTTGCGCAGAAATGGTGGAAGAAAGGTCAAAACATTCCCTGAAACTGAGCAAAAAACTAGCTGATGTATACAAAGTGCAAAAAAAGACGAAAAAAATGTAAAAAAGGCTTGCAAAAGTAGTTGCGGTATGGTACTATATGTGGGCGCCAAGCGCTGAGACAAAAGAATGACTTCTGGAAGCTCAGCAGGAAGCCCTTGAAAAGAACCAATAGACGCTGAAAAGTTCCGGCTGATACCGAGAAACCCAAAGCGCTCCAAGTTCAAAAAACTTCAAAAGCTTCTCAAAAAAGTGCTTGACAAAAAAC